>JAZNHQ010000145.1:0-13090 GCA_045577035.1 Faecousia sp.
CAAGGAGAAGGCTTTGTACGCAACTTTCTATTTATTTGTTCTGTTTTGGCGTTTGGCGGCTTTTTTGACACTCTGAGCTCCCTCATCAGAGGGAGCTTTTTTCGGCTCAATCTTTCTTATAGGGAGGGGCGGCGGGGTGGAGGGACTCCAGCTTTTGCATGGTGCGAGACAGGGCGTCCTTGGCGTTTTTCCAGTCCGCACCGGCGTTGCGGTAGTCGAATTTGGCGATGAACCAGTCCAGATCCTCCTTGACCCGGATCAGATTCTTCTCCGTCAGAGTGGGGACGGTGCTGTAGAACCAATCGGTCTGTGCCTTGGGCAGCATATTATCTGCATTTTGCATCATTTGGGCAAAGTGCTTCAGACAGAAGCCCTTGCTGTTTTCCACCTTTTGCCGGAACTCGGCCTCTTTGACCAGGTGGAAGAAGGTAATATAGTACCGATTCATATGGTAGGCCAGCCGGTCGCAGATAAAGCAGGTGTCCACCTTTTTCAGAATCCGGGCAGGGTAGGCGTTTTCGTCCGGGGCGGCTTTCTTGGAAAACAGACTGCGCTTGCCGGGGGTCAGATTGGGGGCTTCCACATGGAATTCCTCCAAAATGCCTGCCAGATAGGTCTGCAGCATGAGTGCCGCGCCCAGGGAATTGCCGTAATCGTAAAGCTTTTTGGTGTGGCCGGTGCAGAAGCCCACCTTATCGGTGGCAGCACGCATATCCGGCTCCATGTAGCTGGCACTGGGGCCTGCCACAAAACGGATGGTAGACTGCTCTGCCTTGCGCTCTAAGTAGCAAAAAGGACATTCGTCCCCGGAATCAAAGGCCTCGTTGACGGGTATGGTATCAATATGTTCTTTCATAAGCACCTCCTGTGTTTTTTTTCTATTATAATACATAATTTCTTACTTTTCAATGCAGGAAAACTCTTGAAATATATCGGGTGATATGCTACACTAAAAGATAAATGAATTGCACCTGAAAAGGTGAATTTACGGATAACAGAAAGAAGTATTAGGGCTATGAGATACTTACGAATTGGCACCATAATCGTGCTGGTGATCATGACCGTTTTGACCCTGTTTACAGGGATTCAGGAACTGACCCGGGACAAGGTTCCGCCCCGGATCACAGATGATGTGGGACAATTGCATATCAGCATTGGGGATGATTCGTCTGCGCTGCTGCAGGGACTGCGTGCCACCGATGACCGGGACGGAGATCTGACCCGCCGGATCGTGGTGGAGCGGGTGTCCCGGTTTGTGGAAACCGGTGCGGTGGATGTGAGCTATGTGGTCTTTGACAAGGCCAATAATATGAGCCGCTACAGCCGTACGGTGTACTATGACGATTACACCCTGCCCCGCTTCACGCTGACCAAGCCGCTGATGTACAACGAAGGCTCTGTGGTGGGGGTTATGGACAGACTGAAGCTCCATGACTGCCTGGAAGGGGACATCACCCACAAGGTGAAGCTGGAGGATTCCAATGTGAACGATTCCCAGCCCGGTGTGTATGAGGTGACCCTGCGTGCCATGACCGATCACGGTCTGGAAGTCTGCGCCCGGGTGCCGCTGAATGTGAAAAAGTATGATGCCCTGGCTCCCAGGATCACCCTGTCTGAGTATCTGGTGTATCTGAAAAAGGGCGATACCCTGAAGCCCCAGGACTATGTGACGGATGTGCGGGACTGCAACGGCTTCCCCATTGATCTGAAGATGGTATTTATGTTTTCCCAGGTGGATACCTCCCAGGTGGGCGGCGGCCAGGTTCGGTACGAAGCCCTGGATGGCGAGGGCAGAAAGGGCTACACCTATCTGACTGTGATCGTAGAGGAATAAGATGGAACAGAAGAAACAAGAAAAATCCAAACAAATACATTGGCCGCTGATCATGCGGGATCTTCTGCGCAATGCCTGGCTGGTGATCCTGGCGGGTATCATTGGCATCATGGGTGTGTTTTGCTATAACGGACTGCTGCACACCCCGGAGTATACCTCCACGGTGACCTTTGCGGTCAGTCCCAGAACCAACGGCTCTTATGTGGGCTTCTACACCTCCCTGCGTACTGCCAGCGAGATGGCGGAGGTGTTCAAGGAGGTTTTTTCCAGCGATGTGCTCAAGCGCATGGTGAAGGAGGATATTGCAGATCCGGACCTGGAAGTGAAGGTGGAATCCACCCTGGAAGAGGGCACGAACATTCTGAAGGTATCTGCCAAGGCAGAGGATCCTTTGCTTGCCCATAGGATCATGGATTCGGTGCTGCGCAATTACGATAAAGTGTCTGAGTACATGTTTGGCAATGTGGTGCTGGACACCATCAAAAGTCCCCATGTGCCGACAGAACCCTCCAATCCGTTGAACATGAAGCTTTGGTGCTGCGTGGCAGCGGTGCTTGCCATGGGCGGCATGGGCGGCGGCATTTTGCTGCTTTCCATGAACCGGGCTACGGTCAAGACCATCCAGGGCGCTAAGGAGACCATGGGCGAATCCCCCATCGGGGTGCTGATCCGGGAAAAGAGTGCCTTGCCGGGCAGAAAGCAAAAGCGCAAGGGTCTGCTCATCAGCATGACCAGCGTCAGCTTCCGCTATGTGGAAGGGCTGCTGCGGGTGGCGCACAGGATTCGCCACCGTATGAAAAAAGAACAGAAGCAGGTGCTGCTGATCACCTCTGTGGCAGAAAATGAGGGCAAGTCCACCCTGGCAGCCAATCTGGCACTGGCGATGGTGAAGCATGGCAGTAAGGTGGCACTGGTGGATATGGACCTGCGGCGGCCTGCCATGCATAAGCTGTTTTCCGAGGCGGGTCCCCAGCTGGATCTGATGGCGGCGCTGGATGGAAAGCAGGAATTGGCTCAGGAAAAAGATCTGTATGTATTTACCGTGCAGCAAGGCTGCACCAATGCCGGACAGCTGCTCCATGACCCCAAGCTGGGTGCGTTTTTGGAGGAGCTGCGCCGGAAGGTGGATTATGTGATCCTGGACAGCGCACCTTACATGGCGGTGGCAGACACCGGTATGCTGCTGCGCTATGCCGATGGCTGCATTATGTCCGTGCGGCAGGACTGGGTTCCCCATAAGGTTCTGCGGGCGGTGTCTGAGGAGCTGGATCAGGACAGGGCGCAGTATATGGGCTATGTGCTTAACTATTATGTGGACGATGGCACATTGCACCAGCATAATAAGCAGTACGAAAAATACCAATAAAAAATGAAAGCGTTTTGCGTACAGATGCGCAGCTTTCTATGGATAATACTGAGAAAAGAGGGAGAACTGTGGAAACGCAGAGGCAGAATAAGCAGGAAAGCGGCCGGGAAATCGACCTGGGCAATCTTCTGCGCAACTACTGGAAAGCGGCAAAGCGATTCTGGTGGGTGCTGCTGATTACCACTGTTTTGTTCGCAGGACTGTTGCCCCTGGTCATGAGTCTGATCAAGACCCCGGAATATGAGGCCACCTGTTCCTTTACGGTGCGTGTGGTCAGCAATTCCGTGACCAGCGAAATGGGAGAGCAGTTCAGCATTTACTATGACAAGGATCTGGCTGAGCAGCTGGATAAAACCTTTACTTACATCCTGACCTCCGACCATTTGGGCGATGAGGTGAAGCAGCAGCTGGGTAAGGAGCTGGAGGCGGGCAAGATCAAAGCCACCTGCATTGCCGGCTCGAACCTGTTTGAATTGAAGGCTCTGGGAGCTTCCCCGGAGGAGGCTCTGCAGCTGCTGGAAACGGTGATCGACGTGTTCCCGGATGCCGCCCGGTATGTGGTGGGCGACATGGTGGTGGACATGATGGAAATGCCCGAAAGCAAGCCTGAACCCAGCAATGCAGTGAATGGGAAGCTGATGGCGGTGCTGGGTGCCGCGCTGGGCTTTGTGCTTGGCTCCGGCATTCTGATCCTGCCGGTCATGTCCCTGCGGACGGTTCGCCGCCCGGAGGAGCTGGAGGAAGTACTGAATATGCCCTGCTTGGGTCTGCTTCCCCTGACCCGGGAACGGATGGATGCTTCTGCCGAAGGCGAGTTCCGGGAGAGCGTTCGGGGCATTACCCGAAAGTTGGAGCATGCCATGGAGCATAAGGGCCTGCGGGTGCTGCTGGTTACCAGCACGCTGCCCGGTGAGGGCAAAAGCCTGGTGGCTCGGTTTGTGGCGCAGACTTTGGCAGATTGGGGCAATCGGGTGTACCTGGTGGACGGTGACCTGCGCAAGCCCTCTTTGCACAAAAGCTATAAGCTCAAGGGCAGAACCTTGCCCCTGGAAGCCTTCCTGCGGGGACAAGCACCCCGGGAGGCGGTGATCTGCGATGTGGGCATTGCGAATCTGCGGCTGGTAGGCAACAGCCAGAGCGTGGAGGATCCCACGGTGCTGCTGGACAGTCCCGCTGTCAAGGAATGCATTGAACAGCTGAAGGGGAAGGCAGGGATCGTGGTGATTGACGCACCCCCCTGTGACAGCCTTTCGGATGTGATCGTGCTGGAGCGGTACGCAGACGCGCTTTTGTATGTGGTGCGGCAGGATTATGCCCCCATCAATCGGGTGGCAGATGCGGTGGAGAGCCTGTGCAGCAGCGAAAGCAAGCTCCTGGGCTATGTGCTTAACGGCACCGCCAAGACTGCCGGCGGCTACGGTAAGTATGGCTACGGCGCATACAGCTACGGCAAATACGGCAACGGCTATTACGGAAAATACGGTCATTACAGCAAGTACAGCAAGTACTACCACACAGAGCAGTCGGGAGGACCCTCGGAAAAATGATCAAGTGGTTTACCAAAGAACGGCGGGAGGATCGGAAGCAGTTTTTTAAGGAGCTGCGCTGGTTTTTGGGTTATTCCCGGCGGCATCCCTGGGTCATCGCCTGGTATACCCTGTTGGGACTGCTGGGGACGACCATGGGTCTGGGTACCGGTGTGCTGGGAATGCAGATCGTGGATATGGTCACCGGGGAAAAGACCGGCTCGGCTTTTTTCCTGGGCGCAATGTATATCGGCATCCAGCTGTTTCGCATTGCGCTGGGGGCGATTTCGGGCTATGTGTCGGAGACTATTCAGATCCGTATCAACCACGAGATCAAGGGTGAGATCTTTGACCGGATCATCCATGCCCGGTGGCAGGATATTTCCAGGTATCACTCCGGTGACCTGCTGGCCCGTGCCTCCCGGGATACGGGAACCCTGGCAGGCTCGGTGATCGGCTGGATGCCCACGCTGATCATTGGACTGTTCCAGTTTTTCGGTGCGTTCTTTTTGATCTTCTATTATGACCACACCCTGGCACTGCTTGCCCTGGGTACTGCCCCTGCGGTGCTGCTGGCCTCCGGGATCACCACCCGGAAAATGCGGCAGTACAATAAGCAGATGCATGAGTTGGGTTCGGAAATGATGAGCTTCCATGCAGAGGCCTTTTCCAATTTGCAGCTGATCAAATCCTTCGGTGTGGTGGATGCCTACGGCAAAAAACTCCGTCAGGTACAAAATAAGCAAAAACAGGCATCCCTGAACTATAAAAAATTCTCCGTGCTTACCTCGTCTTTGTTGAGCGTGGTGGGCTTGGCGGTCAGCTGTCTGTGCTTTTTGTGGAGCGCCTACCGGCTGTGGAAGGGGCATATCACTTATGGCGAAATGACCCTGTTTTTGCAGCTGGCGGGAATGCTGTCCGGAGCCTTCGGTACTTTGGTGGGTATGGTGGGAAGCACCATTCGGCTCACCACCGCCGCAGGCCGTGTGATGGAAGTGACCAGCCTGCCTGCGGAGGCGTACACACCACCGGCGCAGCTGACCGAAATGCTCCAAAAGGGCATTTGTCCCCAGGTGCGGGTGGAAAATGTTTCCTTTGGCTATGAACCGGAAAAGCCGGTTCTGATCCATGCCGGGATGGAGGTTCAGCCGGGGCAGATCGTGGCTCTGGTAGGCCCCTCCGGTGGCGGTAAGACCACCATGCTGCGGCTGCTATTGGGCATTCTGGAACCCGAAGAAGGTAGCGTATCCGTGACAGACGGAAGCACCGGCTTTTTGTCCGGACCGGGGGTGCGGCAGGTATTTTCCTATGTTCCCCAGGAAAACACCTTGTTTTCCGGAACCATTGGCGAAAACTTGCGGATCATGCGCCCGGATGCTACGGATGCAGACCTGTGGCAGGCTTTGCGCCTTGCCTGTGCAGAGGATTTTGTGCGTCCCCTGGGATTGGATGCCCAGGTGGGGGAGCGGGGAAGCGGACTGTCCCAGGGACAGATCCAGCGGCTTTCCATTGCCCGGGCACTGCTGAATCCGGCGCCTATTTTACTGCTGGATGAGGCCACCAGCGCGTTGGATCTGGAAACGGAGCGCAAGCTCCTGCGCAATCTGGTGCAGAGCCAAAGCGGCAGAGCCTGCATTGTCACCACCCACCGGCTGTCCGTGCTGAAAAGTGCGGATCAAGCCTACCGGATCGACCGGCAGCAGGTAAAGAAACTGTCCTTAGACGAAATACACAAGCTGATCGTAGAAAATACTTGAAAAATCGGCTTGTTAGCTATTGCTAACGAATGATAATTGTTATATACTATAGGGTAAGGTATTTTGCATTTTTATTAGGGGGTAAGGTATGTATCAGGCAAAGTCCGGGTTTGTTCACCGCAAGATTGCCCAGGTGGATGTACTCATCAGCATTGGCGACAATGTGGCGGACTTTAACGGGTATATTACGCTGAACGAAACCGGTGCGTTTTTGTGGGATCACCTGCAAACACCCCAAAGCCCCCAAGCCCTGGCGCAGAAGCTGACGGAGGAATTTACGGTTGGCTATGAGCAGGCACTGAGCGATGTGCAGGAGCTGCTGCAGTCTCTGGTGAGCCGGGACATGGTGCAGGAGGTGGCGCAATGAATCGCTACCCCTTGGATGCGACCTTTGAGCTGACCTTGCGCTGTAACCTGGGCTGCAAAATGTGTATGTTCCGCCGGGCAGACCAGCAAGAGATGCTGCCCCGGGAGCTGAGCACCGGGCAATGGATCGACCTGGCAAAACAGGCGGCGCAGGCAGGAACGCTGCGCTTGCTTCTCACCGGCGGAGAACCGCTGATGCGTGGGGATTTCCCGCAGCTGTATGAGGGGATCTACGCACAGGGATTTCTGCTGACTTTATATACCAATGGCACTTTGGTCACAGATCGGGTCATGGAGGTGTTGCAAAAAATGCCGCCCCACCGGATCGGTGTGACCCTGTACGGCATCAGCAATGCCGATTATGCCGAGGTTTGCGGCTGTTCGGACGGCTTTGACCGTGCCATGGAGGGACTGGCAAAGCTGGTGACGCTGCCCTCTGCGGTGGAAGTGCGCTTTACTCCCACCCGGGACACCATCGGGAAGTTCCGGGAACTGGACAAGCTGGTATTTGACCGGTTTGGTACCCATGTCACCATATCCAGCCGGGTATTCCGGGCAGTGCGTGGGGGTTGCATGAAGCCGGAAACCTGCCGTCCCGACCCTCAGCAGGTGGTGGAAGCCACCTGGGGACAGGTGCGGCAGCGGCTTTTGGAGAGTATTCCTCCGGAGCTTTTGGACAAGGTGCAGCTGCGGATCTATGATTCCTGCAGCATCCCAAGTGGTGAAAAAACCCTCTTAGGCTGCAATGGGGGCATGAACAGCTATACCATCACCTGGGACGGAAAGCTGCTGGGCTGTCAATTGCTGGATGCTTTTTCTGCCGATGCGCTGAAAGAGGGCTTGGCGGCTGCCTGGGAGCGATTCCCGGAAACGGTGAAATTGCCGCCCCATCCCTGTGGGGATTGTGCATATTTGGAAACTTGTACCCTTTGCCCCGCGGTGGCGGTGGCGGAGACCGGCAGCCTGACCGGGGTGCCGGAATATATCTGTGAAATTACCAAAGAAACGCAGAAACGGAAGGAGGCATTCACGCTGCATGAAAAAGATATATTGTAAGCCCCAGGTGGCGTGGGTTCCCATCCGACCGGCCCAGCCGGTAGCAGCGCCCTGTTGGGCCAATGCCGGTAAAAAGCCAATGTATCATGATGTGCCTGGTCACGGCTATTGCGAGGTGCATTTGTCCAATAGTGGCTGCGGCAAGGCGACGGTGGTGAGCGTGACATTCCCGGATGCCACCCACATGACCTCCCAGGAAAAGGAAGCTGCTGAGGCATGGATGCTGGAGCACCTGGCAGAGAAGCTTGCCAGCGCCGGCAACAATATGGCACCCTTTAAGGGAAGTGAATTTACCACAAGTCCGGACCCCGATTGGAGTTAACCATGGAAAAATATTATAAACTGGGTCCTGTGACCCTGTGTATGCGCAACTGGCCACGGGATCTCCGCTGGCCTTTTGCTATGTGGAAGCTGGATGCCTACGAAACCTCAATTCCCGGTTGGGATGTGGTTGCGGAGTTTGACCGGGAGCTTGCGGTGGAGGAAGGGGAGCAGTGGCAGCTTTTGGAATCCACTGCCACCGCCAAACGCATGGAACAGCAGCTGCCCGGAGGCTGGCTGCTGTGGAAGCAGGTTCAGTCCGACGGCACACAGCTGAAGTTTGCAATTTCGCCTGAGCAATGCCGGGTGGTTTTGATGGAGGATTCCACCAACACCTGCGCCATGGCGGCCTTGGAGGCACTGACCTTTTTCGTGCTGCCCATGCTGCTGTTGCGGAAAATTTTGACCTTCCATGGCGTGCTTTTGGAGCATAAGGGACAGGGAATCCTTCTGTGCGCACCCTCCGGGGTGGGCAAGACCACCCATGCCCGGCTGTGGAGAGAGCATAAAAATGCCTGGATCCTCAATGGAGACCGCAGTCCCTGCTACCAAAAAGATGGGACTTGGGTGGCATTCGGTACCCCCTGGTGCGGCACCAGCGGGGAAAATATCAATCGGCAGGTGCCGGTGAAAGCCTTGGTGCTGCTGCGCCGGGGGCAGCGGGATCAGATCGTTCCCATGTCCGCCATGGAGGTAGTGACCCAAGTGTTGGAGCTGGCGGTCTGTCCGGCATGGCCGGGCTTCCGGGAGCGTGTGCCGGAGCTGGTGGACGAATTTTTGAAGGCTGTCCCGGTGACTGGCCTTGCCTGCACACCCACGGAAAAAGCGGTGCAGGTATTGGATGCCTGGTTGGAGGCTTTGCCATGAAAGTGGAAAACGGGGTGTTCTTTGAAGAAATGCGTTTGATGTTGAACCAGGGCCTGGATGCCCGGTTTACCGTCAGCGGCAACAGTATGTGGCCCACCTTGGCCCATGGGCGGGATCAGGTGGTGATCAGTCCGGTGACGGGCAAGCTGAAGCGGGGGGATGTGGTGCTGTTTTGTCCCATGGAGGGCAAGTACCTGCTGCACCGGATCTGGCGTTTGCGGGGTGGGCGCATCTACACCGCCGGGGATGGCAACTGTTACCGGGATGGGGATTTTCCCCAGGACTGCGTGCTGGGAAAGGTGACAAAAATGGTCCGCAAAGGAAAGGAATTTTCCTGCAGCGGACTGTGGTATCGCCTACGCAGTCGGGTATGGATGGGGCTATATCCCGTGCGTCCTGTGCTTTTGAAGCTGCTCAGGGCGATTGCTTCCCGGCGGAAGAATCCAAAATAGATCTTTGAAACAGGGGGAGGGAAAACCGTCGTGATCGATATCCATACGCATATTTTACCCGGGGTGGATGATGGGGCATATACCATGGAAGATTCTCTGGAAATGGCACGCATGGCGGTGCGCTCCGGGTTTCATACCCTGGTGGCGACTCCCCATTACCGGTACTACGGACATGATGACCGGGTTCAGATCCTGGAGAGCTTTGCGCGGTTAAAGGATCAGCTTGAATATGAACAGATCCCTCTGCAGGTGGTGCTGGGTACGGAGCTGTGGCTGAGCCGGGAGTCTTGCCCGCAGCTGACTGAGCATATGACCTATCCGGATAGCCCCTGGTTTTTGGCGGAATTCTCCGTGGATGAAGCACCCCAGCGGATGCATAGGCTTTTGCAGCACTATGCAGACCAGGGCTTTCTGCCGGTGGTCGCCCACGCAGAGCGGTATTTTGCCCTGCAGAATGACCCGGTGATCGCCCGGGACTGGGTGAAAAAGGGCTGGGCGGTGCAGCTGAACCGGGACAGCCTTTTGGGGCGGTTCGGCAAGGGCTGCTATTACTGCGCCGACTATTTGCTGACCCAGGGCTGGGCCAACTGCATTGCGTCCGATGCCCATTGGGTCAATGACCGCAATACCGACTGGTGTGATGCGCTGGGCGTGCTGGAGGAGTGCTACGGTCGCAGGCTCCTGGAAAAGTGCCTGAAGCATAATCCCCGGAAAATCCTGCAAGGGCAGAAGCTTGTGTAATTTGCCTTTTGGTGTCAGATGTGATATGATAAAGAAAAACACTTGGAGGTATTCTTATGAATCGTTTTTTGGATATTAACCCCGAAGTGGCGCAGGCATTGGCTGAGGGCAAGCCCGTGGTGGCTTTGGAGTCCACCATTATTTCCCATGGTATGCCCTACCCCCAGAATGTGGAAACCGCTCTGAATGTGGAGCGTATTGTCCGTGAGCACGGTGCTGTGCCTGCTACCATTGCGGTGATCGGCGGTCGGCTGAAGGCCGGCTTGAGCGCAGAGGAAATCGAGTATTTCGGCAAAAAGGGACAGGCCATTGCCAAGGCATCCCGCCGTGACCTGGCTGTGCTGTGCGCCAAAGGTGAGGACGGTGCCACCACCGTGACCACCACTATGATCATTGCCCACATGGCCGGTATCCGTGTGTTCGCCACCGGCGGCATCGGCGGTGTTCACAGAGGTGCGGAAACCACCATGGATATCTCCGCTGACCTGGAGGAGCTGGGTCAGACCCCGGTGATGGTGGTCTGCGCCGGTGCCAAGTCCATTTTGGATCTGGGCTTGACCCTGGAATATCTGGAAACCAAGGGCGTGCCGGTCATCGGCTATGGCACCGAGGAGCTGCCCGCCTTCTATACCCGCCAGTCCGGTTTCAAGGTGGACTATCGGATGGACACCCCTGCCCAATTGGCCAAGGCCTTCAAGACCCAAAACGATCTGGGCTTCCCCGGCGGTATGCTGGTGACGAACCCCATCCCCGAGGAATACGCCATGCCTCTGGATACCATCAATGCCGCCATCGACCAGGCTATTTCCGAGTGCGAGGCCAAGGGCATCCACGGCAAGGAGACTACGCCTTTCCTGCTGGCAAGAGTGGCAGAGCTGACCGGCGGCAACTCCCTGGCATCCAATATTCAGCTGGTCTATAACAACGCAGCTGTGGCCGCACAGACCGCGGCGGAATACTGCAAGCTGTAAAGGAGCTTCCATGAGAAAGATTTTTGCGGTTTTACTGTGCGCACTGCTGCTGGCAGGCTGCAGCGGGGAAAGCGCCAAGGAAAACACTGAGCCTACTGTCAACGACGGTTTGGTGGAGGTTTCCTTGCTGACAAAATGTGAGCATTGGCAGGATGATCAGAGCCAGGTGACCATAAGCAAGGAATATGACGACCAGGGCAATGTGCTCCGGGAGACCTCCGGCACCAATAGCTATGAATATCAGTACGAAAACGGTCTGTGCATTTCCCACACCTCCTATTACGATGGACAGTTGCGGGAAATCAGCACCTATGAGTATGACGACCAGGGCAGAAAGACCGCAGTTTTCTCTGAGAGCAACGGTCACTACCTGTATGAGACTCGCTATACCTATGGCCAGAATGGCCTGGTGGTGCGGGAGGAGCATACCCGCAACGGTGTGGTCGAGGTGGTGTACACCTATACCTATGACGAACAAAATCGCATGATCGAGCGTGCCACCGATGGAGACGGCAGGGACACCTATGAGTACGGCCCGGATTATTTGGTGGTTAGCCAGTACGATTGGGGCAATACGCTGCTGAATCAGTACCAGGAGATCTACGATAAAAATGGCAACTGCCTGCGCAGAGAATTCTATGCCGGCGGCGTGATGAATTCCTATGATGTGCATATTTTGGACGACCAGGGCAGAAGGCAGAAGACACAGCAGTTTTCGCTGGCCGACGACCAGGAGAAGCTGCAGATGGAAAGTGTTTTCACCTATGACAAGAAGGGAAATGTGACCCAGGTGGAGCACTATGTGGACGGACAGCTGCACAGCAAGGATGTGTATAGTTATTTGACCCTTCACCTGACCCCGGAACAGGCACAGAAGCTTCCCAAGCAGCAGATTATTGTATGAAAACAACTCCCCATTGCCATGGCGATGGGGAGTTCAATTTATGCCTTGTGAAGGAAACATAGAAACCCCTGTCGCCCTGAGGGTAACCGAAGGGCCCTCGCACCAAACCAAAGGCGTAGATTCTTCGCTTCGCTCAGAATGACAGGATTTCCCACTGCCCTGCATTCGCCCCAGAGAGACAGAGCAAATCCGCTGGTGGGTTCGAGTCCTGTGTCTAAAATACCGTACCAAAACAAAAAACCACACCCTGCGGTGTGGTTTCTGTTTTGGTGGAGACAACAGGACTCGAACCTGTGACCTCATGCGTGTGAAGCATGCGCTCTAACCAGCTGAGCTATGCCTCCGTGGAACGTGTTAGATTATAGCAAGAATTTTCGTCTTTGTCAATAGAAAAACTTTAGAAATTATGCTTGCTATTTTCAAAACTTTGGTGTATAATACTCAAGTACCTGCCGGGGTGATGGAATTGGGGAGCGATGGGAGCGCCGCCTGTGGCGGATCAAGCGACCTGAGCGAGTGGCAGCGGTCGACCAGCGACGCAGGCGTTCGCGCCAAGGAGAGGGTCGGGCACCGCAACAGGAGACGGTACAATGTAACGATTTCCCCCATCATTGCACAATCGGCAAACAGGGAACAATCAAAACATATCACATCTGCCGGTGTGATGGAATTGGTAGACGTAGTGGACTCAAAATCCACCGCTGGCGACAGCGTACCGGTTCGAGTCCGGTCACCGGCACCAAAAAAGCAGATACCCGAACCGGGTATCTGCTTTTTTGCGTTTGAACGGGCGAGAACTCATCTAACTGCAACACCCCGGTGGGGTGTTGCTCCCCTTCGGCTTGACGAAGGGGACACCATAATTTTCTTTTCCAGCGGGAAAGAAAATGCAAATCGAGTTCGGTCACCGACACGGACGAAACCGAGTC
>JAZNHQ010000146.1:0-2311 GCA_045577035.1 Faecousia sp.
ATGGAAATGCCGTAGAACAGATGTCTGGCGTTGACCATCAGTGTGGTCAGCGCCACGGTGATCAAGGACGCACCGCCGGTGAGCAAGCCCATGGCCGCATACTGCATAGAGCCTGCGTAGATCAGCAGGCTCATGGTCAACACCACCCACACAGAAAAGCCTGCCGTGTGGGCAATGATACCAAAGCCAAAGCCCAGCACCAAATATCCTGTCATCACAGGGACGGTGGCAAGAAAAGCCTGTTTCAGTGTCTTTTTCATGGGCACCTCTCAATTTCGATGCCTAAGACGCCGTATTGCTTCTGCTGCTCCAAAGAATAGTATGCCTGCATATCCTGGGCAGACGCAGATTCCAGCTCATGGGGCAAATAGCCGCACTTGTCCAAGGGCAAGGCACGGTACAATGCTTCGAAGCTGTCAAAGGGATACAGTGCGGTCACGACCATTTGCATAGTGCGCTCACCGCAGGCAAACTCAATGGTGTCCCCTACTTTGATCTTACGCCGCTTTTCATCGTTAAGCCGCAGCTCAATGGTCTTATTCCCGGATTCGATCATCTCAAAGGGCCCGGCATGTAAATTCATAGAATGCTTCATTGCCTCACCGCCTTTTTGTGACCTATTATACACAGATCGTTTACGGTTTGCAATAAATTTCAATTTATCGCTCTGTTGGATTTATCACTCAACCTTAAAAAGCACGTCATTGCGAACCAGTGACCGCTGTGCACCGCGCAGCGAATTATACATCAAATATGATTGCCGGGGGCAATCATACCTTGATTTTTCACTGGTGTGGCAATCTCCAGTGTTCGTTTTCGCAAGGAACCACAATAGAAGTAGCTTTTGCTGCGGAGATTGCCACGCCAGTGTGCGCACTGGCTCGCAATGACGCATCGAAATAACAAAACGATAAATTGGAATTTATTGTTGGAAACGTCTTTTTTATATGATAAAATAAATCTACAGGATAAGTAATTCTTCTCCCTCAGTCGTATAAGAAGCGAAAGGGTCGGACGCGAGCCTTTCCATTAAGGAGGAAACCACATGGATAACGGCGCATGTAGCTACCGCCGCTACCTGGATGGTGACGAAGACGCCTTTGGCGAAATTGTAAAAGAATATTTTGACAATCTGGTTTTTTTCATAGACCGTTATGTACACGACACCGCTGCCGCAGAGGATATTGCGTTGGATGCATTTACCCAATTGGTGGTGAATAAACGGCGCTATAACTTCCGTGTGAGCCTGAAAACCTACCTGTTTATGATTGGCCGCAGCCGGGCACTGGACTACATAAAGCACCGCAATAAGATCCCCATGGTGGAGCTGTCCGAAGCGGTGCAGATCGCCTCCCCGGAGCCATCTTTGGAGCAAATGCTCCTGGCCGATCAGCGCAAACAGGCAGTGAACCGGGCTTTGGCGCAGCTGAGCGACGAAATGCGGCTTGCGGTACACCTGGTGTATTTTGAGCAATTGTCCGCCGACGAGGCTGCCAAGGTACTGAAAAAGAACAGAAAGCAGATCTACAATCTTTTATATCGCGCAAAGAAGGAGCTTCGTACCATCCTTGGAGAGGACGGTGAGCTGTTATTATGAGAAATTTTGAAGAACGCATGGCGGAAATCAGCCGCAGAAGCGAGAAAATACTGGCTTTACGCAAAAAAAGACGACGCATGATTTGGGCCGTCTGTATTCCCATGGTGCTGTGCCTGGGCATATTGGCTCTGACAGGCCCTACCGGCGCAGAGTCTAAACAAGCATCTATGGCAACGAATGTACCCAAACCGGAAGCGGCGGATGGCACAAGTATTCAGTACTCCGTTACTGAAAACGAATCACTGCGGCAGTTTTTGGAGCAGCTGGAAGGTCAAAACGATCTGAACTACAATTTTATCTATCCCGAGGAGTCAGAGTCGAAAGACTACGGAGAAAGATACTGTGGCAGCGGCAGCATGACCAATTTGCCCGCAAAGTCATTAACCATCAATGTAACCATGTCTGACGGCAGTATGAATGAATACCGTCTGACAGGCAGCATTCTGGAAAATCTGACTACCGGTAAGGTGTTTGTTCTGACCGCTGAGCAGGCCAGCCAGCTGAACCAACTGCTGGCGGAATCTTGACCGATAAATTCTAATTTATTGGGCTGTTGGATGATTGTGCCAAAGCCTCCCCTGTAGTAAACGCTGATTATATGGCGTTATTTAAGGGGAAGGCGTAAAAACGCTAAATTATAGTCTTTTTCTCTGCTTTTTTCTTCATCCAAGCCCCTTAATGAGCCTGGATTTCCGGTATTTGGGCGCACTTACC
>JAZNHQ010000147.1:0-4179 GCA_045577035.1 Faecousia sp.
CTTCCCCGAACTGTTTGCGGAGCTGAATCAGAAATTCCCCGTAAAGAAGGTAGGCCTGGTCGGTACGACCGATATGCCCTATGCCGTGCATCAGGACCTGGTTAACGGTTTCTCCGGCTGTGAGATCATTGACCTGACCGACGATTACCTGAAGTTCCGTTATGTCAAAAGTGACTGGGAAGTAGAGCAGGCAAGAAAGGCCACTATGCTTTGCTATGATGCCTATAAGGCAATGGCTGAAAAAGTCAAGGCCGGTGCCAAGGAATATGAGGTTGCCGCAGCCGGTGAAGCAGTTTGCCGTGCTAACGGCGCCAACAGCTTTGCTTATCAGACCATCGTAGGCAGCGGTATCCGTTCCAATGCTGTCGTTCCTACCCCAACCGATAACGTTATGGAAAACGGCGAGATGGTAATGCTGGGTATTGCTCCTCGTATCAACGGTTATGCCGGCACCTTTGGTCACACCATTCCTGTCAGCGGCGAGTATACCCCTGAGCAGAAGAAGTGCCTGACCGATATGATCGAGGTTATGCAGGTGACCAAGAGCATGCTGAAGATCGGCAACTCCGGCCGCCAGATCGACGCCGAAGGCAGAAAGCTCTACGACAAGGGCGGCTATTTGAAGTACATCGTGTGCCCCTTTGCCCATACAATGGGCCTGATGGAGGCAGAAGCACCGTTCTTCGGCCCCAACAGCGATGATGTTCTGGAAAAGAATATGATCGTGAATGTGGACGTTTCTTTCTTCGGTCATCCCACCTTGAACGGTCTTCGCGTGGAAACCTGCTATGTGATCACAGAAAACGGTGCCCAGCCCCTTTGCCCCGAATTTGAAAAAGAACTGTTTGATTATGTAGAAAAGCATTGATAGGAGGAAGGAATATGTACGGTAAAAAGAACTGGGTATTTTGCGACGGCGACCTGCCTCCCAAGGGCGACAATCCTGATTTTCCCGGCCATGAGGCCTTGATGATCACCAATGTTTCCAAGGATGATGCAAAGATCCGCATCAAGATCTTGTTTGAAGACAAGCCTCCTTATGATAATATTACCATTGATCTAAATGCAGAGCGCACCACCTGCCTGCGGCTGGATAAGCCCATCGGCAAGGAGGGCTACCAGATCCCCTATGGCCAGTATGCCATCCATGTGATCTCGGATGTTCCTGTGGTTGCCTGTTTCGGCAGACTGGATGTTCGTCAGACCAATATGGCTTATTACAGCCCTGCCGGTTATGGCTTCTAATCCGTTACGGCAAAAGTTTTTAATATATTGGAAATAGACAGAATTTTTGCAGAGGAGAAGTGATTATGTCTGCCTTACCGCAAGTGTCGAACAAAAAGGCTGTATCTTATGAATATTTCCCTACTGTATGGCAGAATGTTATTTGGAGAAACTGGGGACATATCCCGGTGAATAGAATTGCCGCTGCGTTGGAAACCTCTTGTGCGAATATATACTGCGCAGTAAAGCAGATGGGTCTGGATGAAAACGAACCGTTAAATCCGATGTGGAAAAAACGGGGCTATTTAACCACGATTCGTGACAATTGGCATATCTGTACCTATGAGCAAATCATGACCCTTCTGAATATCTCTGCGGATGAATTGGCATTCATCTTAAAAGAAGATGACTTTATGTGGGTCAAGTTGGGAAATGAAAAACCGCAGGTGGAAAAAACGGTCTATGCGCCTTTAACAGAAGAACAGCTCTCACGCACAAGGGAGATTGCATCGCTGTGTAAAGAAGCCTTTGGCAACTACAAGGACAATGCCTTTTCTTTTGTAGAAGAATTCCAAAAGCCTGTAGCAGAGAAGGTTGTTTCCAAGGCTGAAGGAAATAATCTTCGGATGATCTACCCTTATTTTGCCTTGTACGGCGATGTTCTGTTGGATGAAAGCCTGGATCCCTTGCCGGAGCAGATACTCAAGCAGTATGCACAGGTTGGAATCAACGGTATCTGGATGCAGCTTGTTTTGTATCAGCTTGTGGAATTTCCCTTTGACCCCTCACTGTCAAAAGGCTGGGAAAAGCGGATCCAGTCATTGCGCAGACTGGTTGCCAAAGCAAAGAAGTATGGTATCGGTATTTATCCGTATTTAAACGAGCCGCGCTCTATGCCGGAGTCGTTCTTTGAAAAATACCCCCATTTGCGTGGTGAAGCCGAGGGCGACTATTACGCAATGTGTACTTCCACAAAAGAGGTTCAGGATTACCTTTATCACGGTGTCAGAAAGTTATTTGAGATGGTTCCGGATCTTGCCGGCTTTTTCACCATCACTATGTCCGAGAACCTGACCAATTGCTACTCCCGTTTGGAGGGCGAGATGGCTTGCCCGCGGTGTCGCGAAAGAAAGCCGTGGGAGGTTGTGGCAGAGGTCAACAATTTGATGGCAAAGGGCGCTCACGATGCTTGTCCCAATGCAAAAACTGTTGTTTGGGCATGGGGATGGAAAGACGAGTGGGCGGGAAAAGTAGTTCCGTTACTCACCGAGGGACAAATTCTGCAGTGTACCAGTGAAGAAGCGATGCAGTTTCAAATTGGCGGAGTCAAAGGCAGTGTTTTGGATTACACCATGTCCCTTTGCGGCCCCGGAGATAAGGCAAAAAATCTGTGGAAGATTGCGAGAAAGCAGAAAATGCCGCTTTCTGCCAAGGTGCAGATCAATAACACCTGGGAAATGGCGGTTGTTCCTTATATTCCGGTACTGGAGAAGGTTGCCGGACATATTGAGAACTTGAAGGCGCAAGGGATCGAAAATCTGCAAATGAGCTGGACACTTGGCGGATGCCCCAGCCCCAATCTGCGGCTGGCGGCCTGGCTGATGGAAGACAAAGGGCATTTAATGGATTTTCTCACAGATTGGCTGGGAGAAACGGTTGCAAAGGGTGTATATGATGCGCAGTTGATGCTGTCTGAAGCCTTTTCCCACTATCCGTTTTATCTGGACACCCTCTATTTTGGCCCGCAAAATTACGGCCCTATGGCACCATTTTTTCTGAAACCTACCGGATATGAGGCAAGTATGGTCGGCTATCCCTATGACGATGTTCAGAAATGGGCGGGTATCTATCCTGTATCTGTTTATGAAGAAGAATACCGTCAGTTGATTACACTTTGGGAAAAAGGCTTATGTAAGCTTTCCAAGTATCAAGGAACAGATAGTCAACTGGATGAAATGATTCTGATGGCACAAGTTGTTTTACGCCAGTACGAGAGTGCCTATCATCATATCCGGTTTAACCGGCTGCGAGAGAACAGGGATTCTGATGGGATGCTTCGTATGATAGAAGATGAGCTGCAAACCGTGTTTGATTTGATGAAGCTCAGATGTATGGATTCCAGAATCGGATATGAGTCCAGCAATCACTATTTCTATACCATGCAAGATCTGAAAGAAAAAATCATTAACCTTAAGTACTGCGAATCGGTTTTACGCAAGGCTTTTTAAAAGGACAAAAGAAATAAGAAAGCAAAATTTGTGTGTAAATACCACTTTTGGTGCACCCCACCCAGGGGGCATCGGGAGCGTATCATAGGTAACAAGCTAATTGTGTTTATCTGCCACGAAAAACGCGTTTTGGACTTTCCTGGCAGACAAACAAAAATCAGTCCCGAAGGAGGTCTTTTGACCTTCCTTTTGGACTGATTTTTATGTTTTTTGCATCATATCGGAACTCTGGTTGGTTAATAAAAAGTAGTAAATTGGTAGTAAATCAAAAATAAAGCGTTGTTTATCGTGGAATATCAAGGCTTTTTGGCATCTGTTCAGGTAGTCCCGTGGCTGACGAATAGTATTTTTATCATATAAAGCCCTCGCTTTCGTTAAAATATTGTATCACAGTTTTCGGTGGTAGTAAACCCCCACACTGCAGGTGGCATTGTGGGATCTGCCGCAAGAAAAATGGGGGCCGTAGCAAAAGGTAAGATTGCTACGGCCCCTATGTGTTTATTTATGCTTTTTTCGATATTCCGAGGGGGTCATGGAAAAGGTCTTTTTGAAAAGGTGATTAAAAGCGGACAAGGAGGTATAGCCCACCTTTTCACAGATCTGCAATGTGGTCATAGAGGTGGTGCGCAGAAGCTGCTTGGCATAGGTCAGCTTTTTTTCCGTGACATAATTTACAAAGGTGATGCCGGTATATTCTTTAAACAAAACCGCAAGCCGGGAGTAGGAA
>JAZNHQ010000148.1:0-7193 GCA_045577035.1 Faecousia sp.
CCTTCCAGGATCTGTACGGCATGGAGCAGACGCCCGGTCTGGCCTCTCAGCACCTGATGGCTCAGGGCTATGGCTACGGCGGCGAGGGTGACTGGAAGGTCTCCGCCATGACCGCCATCATGAAGGCCATGGGTGAAAACGGCAACGGCGCTTCCGCTTTCATGGAAGACTACACCTACCATCTGGTGGAAGGCCAGGAATACTCCCTGGGCGCTCACATGCTGGAAGTCTGCCCCAGCCTGGCTGATCCCAATGCCCGTCCCAAGATCGAGACCCATCATTTGGGCATCGGCATGAATGAAAAAGATCCTGCCCGGCTGGTATTTGAAGGCAAGGAAGGCCCTGCGATCGTGGTGTCCCTGATCGACATGGGCGGCCGTCTGCGGCTGATTATTCAGGACATCCTGTGCGTCAAGCCCATTATGACCATGCCCAATCTGCCTGTTGCCCGTGTAATGTGGCAGGCAATGCCGAGCCTGACCGACGGCGTGGAAATGTGGATCACCGCCGGCGGTGCCCACCACACCCTGCTTTCTTACGATGTGACCGCAGAGCAGATGAAGGATTGGGCCAGAATGCTGGACATCGAATTTGTTCACATTACCAAGGATACCACGGTGGATGGGCTGGAGAAGGAGCTGTTCCTGAACGATCTGGCCTGGAAGCTGAAGTAAGGGGATACTATGCTGGAAGAACTAAAAGAAATTGTTTGTAAAGCCAATCTGGAACTGCCCAAGTACGGCCTTGTGACCTTCACCTGGGGCAATGTTTCCGGTGTGGACCGGGAAAAGGGCCTGATGGTCATCAAGCCCTCCGGCGTGGATTATGACACCATGACCCCGGAAGACATGGTGGTGGTATCCCTGGCCACCGGTGAAAAAGTAGAAGGCAAATGGAAGCCCTCTTCCGACACCCCCACCCATGTAGCGCTGTACAACGCCTTCCCCAATATCGGCGGCGTGGTACACACCCACTCCCGCTGGGCCACCTCCTGGGCACAGGCCGGCCGTGGCATTCCCGCATATGGTACCACCCATGGCGACTATTTCTATGGTGAAATTCCCTGCACCCGGAAAATGACCCCTGCCGAGATCGGTGGCAAATATGAGCTGGAGACCGGTAATGTGATCATCGAAACCTTTGCAGGAAAATCTGCCGACGATATTCCCGCCGTTTTGGTGCACAGCCATGGTCCTTTCACCTGGGGCACCGATCCTCACAACGCCGTCCACAATGCGGTAGTTCTGGAAGAGCTGGCCTTTATGGCATTCCACACGGAAGCCATTACCCTGGGCAAGGAAACCATGCAGCAGGAGCTGCTGGACAAGCATTATCTGCGTAAGCACGGCAAGAATGCCTATTACGGTCAAAATTGACTTCATTGTTCTCCTTTTTCTAGGCAAATCCGTCGCTGTTGGGAGCGGCGGCGGGTTTGTCACCTCCTAAAGAAACACACCTATGCCTTCTAAGAGAGGATGGTTTCAATGACTCCAGAGAATTATCTTAGGAAAATTGACGAAGTAATTGCTACAGGAAAATTCAAAGACAACTGGCAGTCGCTTTCGGAACACAAAACTCCGGAATGGTATTACCGTAGCAAGTTGGGTATTTTTATTCATTGGGGCATATATTCTGTACCTGGATTTGGGAATGAGTGGTACTCCAGAAATATGTATGATCCCAACCACAGAGAATTTGAACACCATAGGAAAACTTATGGCAATCATAAAGTCTTTGGCTATAAGGATTTTATCCCTCTATTCAAGGGAGAAAAATTTGATGCGAATCACTGGGTCGATATCTTCCGGCGAGCCGGAGCTAAATTCATTATGCCTGTTGCAGAGCATCATGATGGCTTTGCTATGTATGAAACGGAATTCAACCGCTGGAATGCGGCTAATATGGGACCATGCGTGGATGTAATTGGCGAACTAAAGAAGGCATCTGAGGCACAAGGATTGCGGTTCTGTTCATCTACCCACCGGGCGGAGCACTATTTCTTTATGAATATGGGCAGGACATTTGACAGCGACGTGAACGACGATGCTTATGCTGACTTTTACGGTCCTGCAGTATATACACCTGAATTTGGATCAGAGCAGATGGGAATTACCACAGAAACTCCCTCTGCAGTGGGTCCCAGCGAGGAATGGCTGACCGATTGGGTGGTGCGAACCTGCGAGCTGATTGACCGGTATCAGCCGAAGGTTCTGTATTTTGACTGGTGGATCCAGAATTATGCCTTTAAGCCATATCTGAAAAAGATTGCAGCCTATTACTATAATCAGGCAGATCAGTGGGGCGAAGAAGTGACCATCAATTATAAGCACGAAGCATTTCCGCCTGGAGTTGGAACCTTTGATGTGGAGCGGGGCTCTTTGGATCGGATTTCTCCGACTCCATGGCAGACCTGTACTGCAATCGGCAAGCATTCCTGGGGCTATCGTGCAGACAACGAATTCAAATCCTCCCGGCAGATCATTTGTGATCTGATCGATATCGTCAGCAAGAACGGCATATTGCTCCTGAACGTTGGGCCAAGATCTAATGGTACTTTCACAACGGAAGAAACGCAGGTCCTTATGGATCTGGGAAACTGGCTGAAGATCAACGGCGAAGGTATCTATGATACGGTTCCATGGAAATGGTTTGGAGAGGGAAGTGTGAATGCGGAATCAGGATATTTCAAAGACAGCGAAGAAAAGGCATACACAAGCGATGATTTCCGGTTTACTTACCGGGGCGGGGCCTTGTATGTGTTCCAGCTGCGTCCTGATGGAAATGATGTAACGATTCGCTCTCTGGCGGAAAAGGGTATGCGTGATTTTGTAATTTCGGACGTGGAGCTTCTGGGATATGAAAAGAAGCTGAAATACCAGAGAAAACCGGAAGGCCTGTGCATTCAGATACCCGGCGGTATAAATACAGACATGCCGCTTTGCTTCAAGGTTCATTTTGCATAAACAGTTCATTTGTAAAGGGGAATTTGAGAATGCATCTGCTAAAAATGGAACAGGGATGCTATCCGGGACAGGCGGATCCGTTCATCCTGAAAAGCGGAGGAAGATACTATATTTACGTAACAGGTCACGATGCAATTTATGCGTATCATTCAGACAAACTGTTGGAAGGCTGGCAATACTATGGTGCTGTTATGTCTGCGCCCAGTCTGCGCGCATTCTGGGCTCCCAGTGTAATCGAGCTTGATGGGAAATTCTATATGTATAACTCTATGGAAGGTGCCGATGTGATTCCGGATCAGGGCAACCACGATGGCGCGATGCACGTTTCCGTAGCAGACAGTCCTCTTGGACCTTTTCAACTGGTGAAGCGGATACTGGAACCCTTCTCCATCGATTCCCATATCGTCCGGAATGAAGCAGGTCTCTTCCTATTCTACTCCTCCAACCGCTTTGAGGGTGACAGAATTGGCACCTGCATCTACGTTGACAAGATGCTGGATCCCTTTACACCTGCCGGTAATCCTGTTCTGGTTGTGGAGCCGACAATGGACGAGGACATCTACTGGACAGACCGGTACCAGAAGGGTCAGCACTGGCATACAATTGAAGGTGCTTTCTATTTCCGGGAAGGGGAGTGGCAGTATGTCATGTATTCGGGCAACTGCTTTGAACAGCCCACCTACTACGTCGGCTATGCCAGAGCAAAAACAAACGAAACGGATCTGACGAAAATCAAATTTGAAAAGTATCCAGATGATCACACCTATCACCCTGTTCTGAAGGCCAATGAATTTGAAGAGGGGACAGGCCATCACTCCATGATCAAAGAGGATGGACAATGGTATGCCGTCTACCATGCCAGAGATTATGAGAATGCTTCTGGAGCCAATGCCTTTGATGCCAGAAACGCCCGTATCTGCAAACTGAATGTCAAAGACGGCATTATTACCGCAGAACGCTATCGTGACCATATTTAAGGAGGCTTTCCCATGGCGCTTGTAACAACAAAAGAGATGTTCCAAAAGGCCTATCACGGCGGCTATGCCATCGGTGCGTTCAATTTTAACAACATGGAGACCGTTCAGGCCATCACGGAAGCATGCCGTGAGGAACGGTCCCCCGTGATTTTGCAGGTCTCCCAGGATGTCCGTGCCAACCATACCTATATGGTCAAACTTGCAGAAGCTGCGGTGATGGAATGTCCGGAGATTCCGATTGCGCTCCACCTTGATCATGGTGACAGCTTCGAAACCTGCAAGTTCTGCATCGATGGTGGATATACCTCCGTCATGATCGATGCTTCCTCAAAACCTTTTGAGGAGAATGTTGCAATTACCCGAAAAGTCGTGGAATATGCTCACGATCATGGTGTCGTGGTTGAGGCGGAGCTGGGCGCCCTTGCCGGTGTGGAAGATGATGTCAATGTATCCGCAGATCAAGCTAGATATACCAAACCGGAAGAGGTGGCTGAATTTGTTTCCCGAACCGGCTGCGATTCTCTGGCCATCGCCATGGGTACTTCCCACGGTGCCTACAAGTTCAAGCCAGGTACAAACCCGAAGCTGCGGTTTGATATTCTGGAAGCCATTATGAATACTGTGCCCGGTTTCCCTATCGTCCTCCACGGAGCATCCTCAGTACCTCAAGAATATGTTGAGATGGTCAATCGGTATGGCGGTATTATGCCCGGTGCGGTAGGAATTCCGGATGAGCAGCTCCGGCACGCATCAGAACTGGCAGTATGCAAAATCAATGTGGCATCAGATACCCGCATTGCTATCACAGGGACTGTTCGTAAGTATTTCAACGAACATCCGGAGCATTTTGACCCTAGACAATATCTTAAACCGGCCAGAGAAAACATCAAGGAATTGGTAAGGAAAAAACTGAGGTATGTCTTAGGGTGCTCAGGAAGGGCTCCGGAGTATTTCTGCTGAAACTAGCCGTAACAATGGAAACAGTATGAAAGACTGAAAAATGAAAAATCCATATATTAGTATAATCGGCCTTGTGGCATTGTGTTTGCTATATATTCTTCTTAAATAATCTTTGATTTTCTATGCTATTAAAAGATCAAGAGTGAGCGAGGTGTAACGGATGAATAAGAACAGCTTTGCGAAGCGTCCACCAATGGGCTGGAACAGCTACGACTATTACGACACCAATGTAACCGAGGCGGATGTGCTGACCAATGCAGAGTTTATGGCAAAACATCTGAAACCCTACGGTTGGGAGTATGTGGTGGTTGACATCCAGTGGTATGCCTACAACACCGCATCCATGCGCGCCCGGTTCCAGTACATACCCTTCGGCAAAAATGAGATGGACGAATTTGGCAGACTGCTGCCTTGCCCGGATAAATTCCCGTCTTCCGTCAATGGGGCGGGATTTAAACCGTTGGCTGACAAAATCCATGCCCTTGATCTGAAATTTGGTATCCATATCATGCGAGGCGTTCCCAGAGCTGCTGCACAAAACCATCTGCCCATACTGGGAACGGATGTGACTGCGGATATGGTTGCAGACCCCAGCTCCATTGCGGAGTGGAACCCGGATATGTACGGCATCCGCAATTGCGAAGCCGGACAGAAATATTACGATTCCATCATGGAGCTCTATGCCGCATGGGGCGTGGATTTCATTAAGGTGGATGATATTTGCTCCACCGGATTCCATCCCCACCGGGGTTATGGGCGTAAGCACGAGGTGGAGATGCTGAGCAGGGCCATCGAGCGTTGCGGGCGGCCCATCGTGCTGAGCCTTTCTCCCGGACCTGCGGAGGTTTCCGAAAGCTGGCACTATAAAAAGTATGCCAATATGTGGCGCATTACCGACGATTTCTGGGACAACTGGGAAACCCTGTTGTACATGTTCGACCGGTGCGAAAAATGGCAGGACCATGTTTCGCAGGGCTGCTGGCCGGACTGCGATATGCTGCCTCTGGGCAAAGTGGGAAAACACTTCGGGCAGGAGCGGGATTGCCTCTTTACAAGGCAGGAGCAAAAGACCATGATGACCCTCTGGTGCATGTTCTCCTCGCCTCTGATGCTAGGCGCGGAAATGACAAAGCTGGATGACTGGACCTTATCCCTGCTGTGCAATGAGGAATTGTTGCGGCTGGAAAACGGTCAGTTTGTATCCAGACAGGTCCTGCGGGACCGGGAGAAATGTGTGTGGTGCTCCGTGCATCCCAAAACCGGGGAGTATTATGTCGCACTCTTCAATCTGAAAAATGAACCGCAGGAAATTTGCGTGACACCGGAGGAATGCGCCTCCATGTTCCCCACAGGATTCCTGTTTGACCGGGAGTCTCCCATAAAGGAAATATGGAGCGGTGAGTATTATAAAGACCTGTGTGGAACCGTCGCGCCCCACGGAACGCTACTGCTGCACACGCAGGTGTAAGGAGTAAAAGCATGAAACAGGCAAAAATCATTATCGACAAGGATTTTCAGGTCAGCCGCATTGACCGCCGGATCTATGGCTCCTTCATTGAGCATCTAGGTCGTGCGGTCTACGAAGGCATTTACCAGCCGGACAGCCCCTTTGCCGACGAGCAAGGCTTCCGCAAGGATACACTGGAGCTGGTTAAGGAATTGAATGTTCCGGTGGTTCGCTACCCTGGCGGCAACTTTGTTTCCGGCTACAAGTGGGAAGACGGAGTCGGGCCCAAGGAGGAGCGTCCCAAGCGGATCGATCTTGCATGGAGCGTGGTGGAGACCAACGAGGTTGGCCTGAACGAGTTCTCGGACTGGGCAAAAAAGGCAAATACGGAAGTCATGATGGCCATCAATCTGGGCACCCGGGGTGTTGCGGAGGCCATGGAGCTGCTGGAATACTGCAATCTGGATCAGGGGACCTACTACAGCGAGCTTCGGAAAAAGCACGGCTATGAAAAGCCCCACAGCATCAAGCTCTGGTGCCTGGGCAACGAAATGGACGGCCCTTGGCAGATCGGTCATAAGACCGCAGAAGAGTATGGCCGGCTGGCCAATGAGACTGCAAAGGTACTGAAGGGTATCGATCCGTCCATCGAACTTGTGGTCTGCGGCAGCTCCGGCTCCGGCATGCCTACCTTTGGCGACTGGGAGGCCACAGTCCTCGATCATTGCTATGACAGCGTGGACTACGTCTCTATGCACACTTACTATGGAAGTCGGAGGGCCAAGCGGGCTTAGGAAGACAACTGGGGCTATCAACTCCTTGGCTCACAGAACGACATGGCTACGA
>JAZNHQ010000149.1:0-8313 GCA_045577035.1 Faecousia sp.
CACCATAGAGGCTTGGCCGCAGTCACGAGATGGGTCAGGCTTAAATATGCTGCCATGAATCTGAAAAAACTGGCAAATTGGAGTTGGAATAACTCCTTTTTCTCGCAGATATTGCTTATATTTACACCTAAATACACCAAACCCCCTGTTTTCGTTAGGCGAAAACAGGGGTTCTTTGACAGACTGAAAAGCCGTCGGTATTTCCGACGGCTTTGGTTATTTGATTTTCTTGCCATCCAGGACGGCTTCTACCAGCTTATCCCCATCGTAGCGCAGCTTTAACAGGAAGAAAGGCGCATTCTGCCACAGCAGATCCAGGAAGATCTTGTCACCCTCCCACTTGGGAAGCTGATCCAAAAATTCCCGGCTGACCCATTGCAGCTCACCCTCGTCGCATTCTTTCAGCTGGCCTTCGAACCGGTCAGCGGTAAACAGGTACATGAATTCTCCGTCCCAGGGGCCGTTGGTCAGAAAGGTCACCACGCCCCGGCATTGCCACCGGGTCAGCTTCAGGCCGGTCTCCTCCATGGCCTCCCGGAGCAGGCATTCGTCAGGGCTTTCGTCTCCTTCGAACTTGCCGCCGATGCCAATCCACTTATCCTGGTTCAGATCGTTTTTCTTTTTGATCCGATGGAGCATGAGCACCTTGTCGTCCTTGAGAACATAGCACAGGGTGGTGTTGATCATTTCTTATCTCCTTTGGTGATCAGCCGGTAAGCCAAATGCTCATTGGTAATATGGGCAGTATGCAGACCCTTGTACAGTTCGCCATCCAAGCTCCAATCCACAGGCTCACGCATGGTCACACGAACCTTGGAAGCACTGCGGAAGGACACCATACGGCAGTTGTAGGTCTTATTCTGGAAGGCCTGCAAGCACTCGGTCAGCTCCGACAAATTCTTGGGCGCACGAACCAACAGCACCTCAAATTTGCCGTCGCTCATATCCACCTGTTTGGGATCCAGGCTCAAAACGCCGCCCACACTGGTGGAATTGCAAATAGCACCAAAAATATATTTACCCTTAATGATCTCTCCGTCCAGATCGATCATGGCAGAAATGGAACGAATCTGAGACAGCTCGTAAATACCGCCCAGCACATAGGCCGCATGACCCAGGGCATTTTTAATGCTCTGAGGGGTATTGTAGCTGGTCTTGGTGAAGGCACCGAAGGAGGCCACATAGGAGAAATACCGATCCTCGAACAGGCCTGCATCATAGCTAGCAGGCTTACCCTGGGCAATGTTTTTGGCCGCAGCCACCACATCCGTAGGTAGGTGCAGGCTGGCTGCAAAATCATTGGTAGAGCCTGCGGGGATATAGCCCATGGGGATATCCAGGCCTGCGGCCATCAGACCGGTGAGGGTCTCGTTAAAAGTACCGTCGCCGCCGCAGCAGACCACTGCGTCCATGCCCTTTGCGGTCTTGACAATCTGAGTGGCATCACCGCGGCCCTGGGTAATATGTACACGAACCCCATAGCCTGCACGGTTAAATATCCCGATAATATCCGTTAGGTATTTATTGGCTTTTTTGGTACCGGAGCAGGGATTCATAATAAATAGCATTTGCTTCATGGAAAATCACATCCTTTACCCGTGTATTATAACACTTTTCAATGGAAACGCAACCTAAATTATTGGTGCGTTTAAGAATTGCGTTTAGACACAAATTATGGTAAGATAAGAAAAAGGAGATGATGAAAATGGACATGACCCCCAATCATGCGGCATATTTCGGCGACTGTGACAGCGCCACCATCCAAAATGCCATCGACGCAGCGGTCAAAGACGGCTGCCGGCAAGTGACCATTCCCCGATACAACGCCCGCACAGGCTCCATGCAGTGGCGCATCAGCCAGGCCATCCGTCTGCCGGATGATTTCACCCTGATCCTGGACAACTGCTACATGGTGCAGGAAACCGGCGTGTATGACCACATGTTTACCAACTCCCGTGCATGCACCGGCTTTACTTTGGAGACAGAGCAGAAGAATATTGCCATCATCGGCAAGGGCAATGTGTGCCTGGACGGCGGTGAGCACAACCATCTGTTGGAAAAGACCTCCGGCCGGTATGGCTTTCCCCGGGTGTGGAAAAACGCCATGTTCTTCTGGCACAATGTAAACGGCCTGCGGTTAGAGGGGCTGCACATTGAAAATCAGCGCTGGTGGGCCATTACCCATGTGTGCTGCCGGAATGTGTCCATAAAGAACATCAATTTCGACGCCATTCCCCATGTACCCAATATGGACGGTATCGACCTGCGTATTGGCTGCAACCATTTTGACATTCAGAACATCACCGGACG
This sequence comes from Faecousia sp., assembly GCA_045577035.1. Taxonomy (GTDB): domain Bacteria; phylum Bacillota; class Clostridia; order Oscillospirales; family Oscillospiraceae; genus Faecousia. The sequence continues at coordinate 2,311 of JAZNHQ010000149.1, forward strand.
CACCGGCGACGATGTGATCGCCATGTCCGCCATTTCCGGCACAGAATACGGCTGGAAGGTAGAGGGCAAGGACACGGATATTCATGATATCAAGATCCGCAATGTGCTGGGCGACCCCTTTATCCATTTGGTGGTTCGCTTCCTGAATCATGACGGCAATCAGATCTACAATGTGGATGTAGACACGGTCATGGATGTTTCCGATTTCACCACCAAAAAGCGCCCCCACGCCACCATTGACATGGGCTGTGCCCTGTATTCCAAGCTCCGCCCCTCGGTTTTGGGCGAGACCCGGAACATCCGGGTACGGAATGTGACCTCCCGGGGCGAGACCGCTGTACGGCTGAATCATCAGCTGACCGACGCGGTATTTACCAACATCAAGACCTACGGCGACAACATCGACTGCATCGGCACCCAGGCCCGGGGTGGCCACATGGAAAATGTACTGTTTGAGGATGTGTACTACGGCTCCACCCAGCAGGAGATCTTCGTATCCACCCCCCTGCCCCCGGAAAAATACCACGGTGCGGCCATCAATTTGACCAATTTGACCGGCAATATCACCGTCAACAATCTGACCGTGGACAAGGTCAGAACCCTGGTCAAGGCCAACAAGGAAATGTCCGTTGCCATCGAAAACCACAGCTGCGTCCAAAGCCTGCACACCTGTGAGCTGACCGGCGGCGCTAAAGTGACCATTGACGGGGAGGATATGCCATGAAAGAGCTGAAATTGCGGGGCTTTGTGACCCCGGCAGATTGCGGCGGCAGTGCAGCCAAGGCTTTGGCGCTGGCTTCCCAACTGGATTTGAATAAAGTGGTACTGACCGGGGACATTACCTGTGACGAGCCCCTGGTTTTGACCTCCGGTATGTATCTGGTGCTGGAAAATTGCTGTTTGACCGCACAGATCGTGACCCCCCAGCAGGAGAATTTCTCCTTCCGTCAGCAGTTTATTACCATTGAGGGAACCAATTCTCAAATCCTGGGCAACATCCACATTTTCAATGCCCATCATGTGAATGTCTCCGGTGTGCAGATTACCGGAAATCTGACCTGCGAATATGTCCTTTGGAGCAACCTGCACCACCTGCAATTTGTATCCGGTGGCTTACAGCTGGGCAGAGGCTGCGGCAACTTTATTGTACAGGATCTGGAATCTGCTGTGAGCGCGCAGATCGACGGCAGCATTTCCTGCGGAAAGATCGTTCCCGGTGTGAAGCCGGATCTCAACAGCATCGTCCTGTGCGACAGCGTATTTACCGGCAGCAAACCGGCTGTGCAGCTGGGTGCGGCAGAGGATTGCGGCATCCTGAATATCCAGGTTGACCATATCCACGCACCTCACACTGCCGTACAGGTCGGTAAGGGTCCTGACCAGCCCCCGCACCTGTACTTGAACCTGACCTTTACCCATTTGGATGCCCCGGAAACGGTAATCTATCAAAATCCGGCACTCCATGTTTATGAGAAATAACACCATTGTATCTATCCCCTGGGAGGATCGTTTATGGAAAAACAAAACTTAAAGGGCTGGTTATACCTGCTGCCTGCCATTATTTTCCTGGGCGCATTTATGGTATACCCCCTCATTGATGTGTTTATTTATTCCTTCGAGGAAGGCTTCAACTCCGCGTCCCAGACCTCCTTCGGCACAGGCACCTACAACTATTCCTATGTGTTGCGGGATCCCTATTTTCTGCAGGCACTGAAAAACACCTTCCTGTTGGTGATCATCACTGTACCCCTGTCCACCGGACTGGCACTGCTGATCTCCCTGGCGCTGAACTCCATCCAGAAGCTGCGCAATCTGTATCAGACCGTCTTTTTCCTGCCCTATGTGACCAACACACTGGCCGTGGGCATGGTCTTTATGATCCTGTTCAAAAAGACCCCCTATTCCGACGGCTTGATGAATACGCTGATCAGCTGGTTCGGCGGCAGCACCGTGGATTTCATCGACGGACCCTATTGGGCGAAGATGTTCGTCATGTGCGTGTACACCATTTGGGTGGTCATGCCCTTTAAGGTACTGGTGCTCACCGGCGCACTGGCTTCCGTACGGCAGGATTTTTACAACGCCGCCAGAATAGACGGTGCATCCAAGGGTCGCATGTTCACCCGGATCACCCTACCCATGATCTCTCCGTCTATGTTTTACTTGATCATCACCGGCTTTATCGGCGCTTTCAAGGCCTATTCCGATGCGGTTGCCCTGTTCGGCACCGATCTGAATGCCGCCGGTATGAATACCCTGGTAGGCTATATCTACGACATGCTTTACGGCAACAGCGGCGGCTACCCCTCCTTTGCATCGGCGGCGGCCATTATCCTGTTTGCCATCGTGCTGACCATCACAGTGATCAACCTGCTGATCAGCCGCAAGCATGTGCACTACGCATAAGGAGGCTGCCATGGATTATCGTAAAATCGAGCGCAACGCCTTGGTGCGTAAAGGCATTTCCAAAACCATTACCTATTCGTTTTTGACCTTGTGGGCCGTGCTGGTGCTGTTTCCCTTCTACTGGATGATCCTGTCCTCCGTGAAAAGCTACAGCGTCTACAGCAGTGAATCCGTTCCCGCCCTTATTACGCTGAAGCCCACGCTAGAAAACTATTTCAGCGCCTTTGCGGATGTGGCACTGGATCGGTATCTGCTGAACACCCTGTTCTTCTCCGTGGTCACCACCGCCCTGATGCTGATCGTCACGGTGCTGGCAGCCTTTGGCTTCTCCCGCATGAGCTTCAAGGGCAGAGACCTGGCCTTCACCCTATTTTTGGCGCTGATGATGATCCCCAGTGAGCTGGTGGTCATCACCAACTTTGTGACCATCACCAATATGGATATGCGCAATACCTTCATGGGTCTGATCCTGCCCTCGGTGACCTCTGTTTTCTATATCTATCTGCTGAAAGAAAACTTCTCCCAGGTACCGGATGAGCTGTATTGGGCAGCCAAGGCCGATGGCACATCGGATATGAAATACCTGCTCAAGGTCATGGTGCCCATCTGCAAGCCCACCCTGGTCACCATCACCATTTTGAAGATCATTGAGTGCTGGAACAGCTATGTATGGCCCCGTCTGATCACCGACGACGCCAATTATTTCCTGGTGTCCAACGGCATCCAGGAGATCCGGGAGAACGGCTTCGGCCGGGAGAACATCCCTGCCATGATGGCAGCGGTGGTCGTGATCTCCCTGCCGCTGATCGTGCTGTTTTTGGTGTTCCGTAAGAAGATCATGGAGGGCGTGGCAAGAGGAGGTACCAAAGGATGAAAAAATGGATTTCCGTGCTGCTGCTTGCAGGGTTCCTGCTGTCCATGACCGGCTGCCACGGTGCCCGGCAACAGGCCGCCTTTGCGGTTCCGGACAGCTTTGATACCACCTGCGATTACGAGATCACCTTTTGGGCAAAGAACGACACCAACAAGACCCAGGTGGCAGTCTACAAGGACGCCATCGCGGCTTTTGAGAAGATCTACCCCAACATCAAGGTAAATCTAAAGCTGTATACCAATTACGGCGTGATCTATAACGATGTGATCACCAACATCTCCACCGGCACTACCCCCAATGTGTGTATTTCCTACCCGGATCATATCGCCACCTATCTGACCGGTGACAATGTGGTAGTTCCCCTGGATGATCTGATGAACGACAAGGAATACGGTCTGGGCGGCAGCAAGGTGGAATTCGATGCCCCCAAAAAATCCGAGATCGTACCCCAGTTTTTGGACGAGTGTAAGGTAGGCGATTACTATTACGCCATGCCCTATATGCGCTCCACCGAAGCCTGCTATATCAATAAGGACATGGTAGAAGCTCTGGGCTTCACCCTGCCCGAAGTGCTGACCTGGGATTTCATTTGGGAGGTCTCCGAAGCCGCCACTGAGAAAAACGCCGACGGCACCTACAAGGCCAACGGACAAAAGGTTCTGATCCCCTTTATCTACAAATCCACGGATAATATGATGATCCAAATGCTGCGCCAGTCCGGCGGCGACTACTCCACCGAAAACGGCCAGATCCAGATCTTCAACGACCACACCCGTCAGATTCTGAAGGAGATCTCCGGCCACAGCAAAACCGGCGCATTCTCCACCTTTAAGATCTCCAGCTACCCCGCCAACTTCATGAACGCAGGCCAGTGCATCTTCGCTGTGGACTCCACAGCCGGTGCCACCTGGATGGGCTCGGAAGCGCCGCTGATCGACATTGCCGATGACAAGCTGGTGCATTTTGAGACCGCGGTCATGACCGTGCCCCAGTACGACACCGAGAATATGCAGATGATCTCCCAGGGCCCCTCCGTTTGTATCTTTAACAAGGAAGATCCCCAGGAGGTGCTGGCATCCTGGCTGTTCGTGCAGTATCTGCTGACCAATGAGGTACAGATCGGCTACGCCCAGACCGAGGGCTATGTGCCTGTGACCACCAAAGCCCAAAACAGCCAGGCGTACCAGGATTACCTGTCCCGGGCAGGAGAAGATAACGATCTGTATTACGATGTAAAGATCCAGGCCTCCCAGCTGCTGCTGGACAATGCAGACAACACCTTCGTGACCCCTGTGTTCAATGGCTCTGCCTCACTGCGTGATGCGGCAGGACAGATGATCGAAGAGGTGACCCTGTCCACCAAGCGGAAAAAGAATGTGGACGACACCTTCATCGACAAGCTTTACGAGGATATGACCGCCCTGTATCGGCTGGATAATATGGAGCCCCAGGAGGATAACGATATGGGTCCGCTGCCCACCGGCTCCAAGGCACTGATCGGCACACTGATCGTCATCTGGCTCGGCATCGGCACCTATTCCCTCTACGAAGCAGTAAAGAAGAAAAAGAAAGCATAAACTCCTCTTTATTGTTCTGTTCAGTGATGCACCTAAGCCTCCCCTGTAGGGAGGTGGCACGGCTTAAGCCGTGACGGAGGGGTGTGCGGACGTTCAAATTAGGCTCTGTTAACCCCTCAGTCACCTTCGGTGACAGCTCCCCTACAAGGGGAGCCTTGGGGGGCGATAAAGTAGAATTTGCAGTACAAAATACTTTCTTATTGATTTATCAAAAAATTTATGTATAATAAGGCTGTAAGCAAATAAACTTTTGCCATTTTACAAAAGGAGAAATGAACAATGAAAAAACTGATTGCAATTTTGCTGGTTTTGTGCATGGCTCTGGCTATGGCCGCTTGCGGCGAGACCGAGACCAAGGAAACCAAGCCCGAAACCACTCCCAGCACCGAGCCCTCTGTCAACCTGCCCCAGGAAGAGACTGAGGAGACCATTCCCGCTCTGGAAGTCATGACTCACGCAGAGTACATGGCAGCCGAGGAGTTCGCTCCTGTCTGCATCGAGGCTTATGTGCAGGCAACCCAGTCCTGGTGGGATGACAAGATCACCGTTTATGCCCAGGACGAGGATGGCGCATACTTCATCTATGAGATGGCTTGCTCCGAGGAAGACGCCGCCAACCTGCTGCCCGGCACCAAGATCAAGGTTACCGGCTACAAGGCTTTCTTCTCCGGTATGGGCGAAATCGGCTCCGGCGCAACCTTCGAGTTTGTGGAAGATGCTGAGCCCTTCGTGGCTGAGCCTCTGGATGTGACCGAGCTGCTGGGCACCGACGACCTGATCAATCATCAGGGCGAAAAGGTCAGCTTCAAGGGCATGACCATCGTTGCCAAGACCAACTCCGCTGGCGAGGAAGCTGCTTTCCTGTACAACTGGGATGGCTCCGGCGAGGCCGGCGGCGACAGCGACCTGTACTTTGACGCTTCCGTCAATGGCCAGACCTACGCCTTTGTCATTGAGTACTATCTGTGCGACGAGTACTCCGCTGCCTACCAGGCTGTTCAGAATCTGAAGGTTGGCGATGTTGTTGACCTGGAAGGCTATATGTACTGGTATGAGGGTCCCCAGGCTCACATCACCAGCGTCACCGTTGCTGAGTAATTTCAAAACAAAAAATCCGGCATCCAAGTCGGATCGTAGCCATGTCGT
>JAZNHQ010000150.1:0-3656 GCA_045577035.1 Faecousia sp.
TATTCCCGTCCCGCATTAAGCCGGAGCAGCCGATCGACCCCAGTTATGTCCGAAAGCGGCTCCAGCAGATACTGGAACGTGCCGACTGCAAAAAAGTACGATTCCATGACCTCCGACATACATTCGCCACCATATCGCTGGAACACGGCATGGACGTGAAAACGCTCTCCGCCATCATCGGGCATGTCTCCTCCAGAACCACGCTGAACATCTACACCCACATCACCAGTGAGATGAAGGAAAACGCTGCAGCCAGCATCGACCGTGGCATTGCAAAGGCAGAGGTCAGCGAAAGCGCCAAAGAAGAAAAACAGACCGAACAGCAGGAGTTCGAACCGTACATCGCGCCACGCCGCAGACCCAGCAGCGGCTACCTCAAAGAAATCAAGCCAGGTCTGTGGGAAGGCCGATACTCCCCGGTGTGGCCTGACGGCAAAAAGCACTCCCGCAATGTCTATGGTCACACAAAAGAGGAATGCGAAGCAAAATTAAAAGAACTGATCATCCAGATGAAAGCAGAGATTGCCGCTCTGCGCTCCGGCAAAGCCACGGAGTATCCCGACGGCGTCAGTCCCAAGAAAAAGCAGCTCGCCGCATATCTGATCGCCAATCCCGGCGTGAGTAATAAAAGCTATATCGCCAGAGAACTTGGAATGGCAATCACCACCGTCCATAAATACTACGACGAGGTCAGAGCGGAGTTGGCGGCACTGGCCGTATCATAAGAGAACCGCTATATGCTGTTGAACTCCATAGCATATAGCGGTTTCGTTTGTCTAAATTACAACTTCCTTAACCTTGCTTTCAGTTGAAGAATCTTCTCCTCAATTCTCTGAATGGTTTCAATAAACACCTCGTCAGGCTGACCACTGGGATCGTCCAGGCCCCAGTCCTCCCGGTGGGAACAAGGCAGGAATGGACACTGGATATTGCATCCCATGGTGATTACGATATCCACCGGAGGAATATCCGACAGCAGTTTGCTGTACTGGGTTTCTTCCATATCTATACCGTGAATTTGTTTCATCAGCCGAACAGCATCTTGATTGATCTGCGGCTTGGTTTCTGTACCGGCAGAGTAGCATTCAAATACACCCGATGCCAGCTTTTTCCCAAGAGCCTCTGCAATCTGGCTGCGACAGGAATTATGGACACAAATAAATGCAACCTTTTGCATGTCACACACCCAGTTTGCGGATTAGGTTCTCTACATCTTTGGCCTTGAGCACCTTGCCTGCGGAAACCACCTTGTCATTGACCACAATGGCAGGCATGCTCATCACGCCGTACTCCATCACCTTCTGCATATCGGTGATGTACTCCACCTCCACAGACAGCCCCATTGCTTTCGCAGCGGCCTGTGCATTCTCGTACTGCTCGTGACAAGACTTACATCCGGCACCCAGAACCTTGATACAGCAAATACTGTCCACAGGCTGTCCGCAGCAGTCGTTGGAAATCTTCGCAACTTCTGCATCCATTGCTTCACAGCCGCAGCCGCAAGAGCATCCAGGAGCCTTTGTGTCCTCTTTTTTCTTTCCAAAACCAAACAGTGCCATAACAATACCTCCGTTAAATAATAAATGTTTGAATTGCATTAAAGAAATAGCCAACGATGATAATTCCAACGGTGCAGATCGTAACGAAAACGCCCAGCAACTTGGGCTTTACGGCCTTGCGAAGCATGATGATAGAGGGCAGAGACAGGGTGGTCACGCCCATCATAAAGGATAGAACCACTCCAAGCTGTGCGCCCTTGGCCAGCAACGCTTCAGCAATGGGGATCGTGCCGAAGATGTCTGCATACATGGGAACACCTGCGACTGTGGCAATAATGACGCCGAAGGGATTGACGGTGCCAAGCAGCTTTACGATGAACTCCTCGGGGATCCAGTTATGGATGAATGCGCCAATTCCTACGCCAACCAGCACATAAGGAGCGACCTTTTTAGCGGTGGAAACAACCTGTTCCCAGGCGAAGCGGATGCGATCCTTGCAGGTCAGTTCCTCCTGGGGTGTATCCATGGCCCGGCCGTTACGGATGTACTCCTCCACATGGTTCTCCAGATGGAGTTTCTCAATCAGCGTACCGCCAACAACAGCAATTACCAGGCCAAGCAACACATAGACAACTGCGACCTTCCAGCCGAAAATGCTCATCAGCAACACCAGACTTCCCAGATCCACCATAGGAGAAGAGATCAAGAAAGAGAATGTCACGCCCAGAGGCAGCCCCGCACTGGTGAAACCAATGAACAGCGGGATGGATGAGCAGGAGCAGAAAGGCGTTACCGTTCCCAACAGTGCTGCCACGCAATTTGCACCAACGCCGTGGAATCTGCCAAGAATACGCTTGGTGCGTTCAGGTGGGAAATAGCTTTGGATATACGAGATCACGAAAATCAGGAAACCAAGCAGAACCATGATTTTGATGACATCGTAGATAAAGAACTGGATACTGGCGCCCCAACGAGATGCAATATCCAGTCCCACAGCGGAAAGGCCGCTGCCGATGACCTCGTTGAGCCACTTCATACCAAGCACCTGCTTCTGAAAAAAGAGCCATGCAGACCGTAAGACCTCCATAATGTAGCCTCCTTCTTAAATCGACAAATCTAAAAATATCGAAGCGTTGTCCGTAATAGAAGCCATCTTTGCAGATGGCCTCATAATTACTTACAACAACCTTCTTCGTCGTGATCGCAAAGAGTGGTCAGTGCAACTTGCTGTCCCAACAGCTTTTGGGCGTGCTCAGCACCTGCCGGGTCAATGGAGTAGTGAACCCATTTTCCTTCCTTGCGGCCTTGCACAATACCGGAATCACACAGGATTCTCATGTGGTGAGAAAGCGTGGACTGTCCAATGTGCAGTTCATCGAGAAGCTTACAGGCGCACTTCTCACCGGAACGCAGCATCTCCAAAATCTGAAGTCTGTTTTCATCACAGAATGCCTTAAACACCTTTGCGATCTCTGTGTATTCAGATGCCATGCTTGTCACCTCAAATCTATTTTCTTCGATGCATCCTCAGTATATGCGACAAATCCAAAAATGTCAATATGAAAATTTGCTAAGACTGGTCGACCCAAGAGATGATATGCCATAATCAAAGATTAGCAAAATTCGTGAAAGATAAGCACTTGAAAATCGCCGCCCATGTTCTCGCAAAGTGGTCAGAATTATTCCCGTCTGTGGTATTATTGTGGTCAAACGAAAAATCACCGCCAAAATGGCGGTGATTTTCCATTCATGGTGGACCCGAGGAGGATCGAACTCCCGAACCTTTCGGATGCGAACCGAACGCTCTCCCAGCTGAGCTACGGGCCCATATTACCGCTTTTTGCCCGTTTTTCAGAACAAAAAGCGGATTTTTGAAGTTTTCAGTTTTCGTGAGTTTCGGAGGAATTTCTCTCCGAAATTTAGGGCCAGCCGTCGTTGGTCGATGTGCGTCCATATCGATGCGAACCGTACGCTCTCCCAGCTGAGCTAATCGCCCGAATCACCGTGCCGAGCGGAAACTCCACACGGAATGAATATGAAATTATAACTGGCAGGCCTTGTAGGCAAAAACTGCACACTGTGCGCTCCCAGCTGCGCTACAGGCCCAGATATGAGCCCCGAAAATCGGGGCTCTGTGTGTTCCATCAGAAGGACAGC
>JAZNHQ010000151.1:0-2753 GCA_045577035.1 Faecousia sp.
TGTCCGATTTTCACTTGTTTGTCAAGTGCTTTTTTTCATTTTTTATGAAAGTTTTAATGATTTGTGTCATAAAAAATACCCCATGCCACTTTATTTTGGCATGGGATATTCTTTTTACACTAACTTAATGGCATTGCTCAATTCGTTGAGACAGCATTTTTTTGTGAATATAAATTGCAAATTCAAATTTTTCTCTTTGTCTCCCCTACGAGGGGAGCCCTAGAGCGATAAATTGGAATTCATGGATTGTAATTATTCTTCCGGTAGGCGTTGGGGGTGGTGCCGACGATCTGCTTGAATTTTCGGCAAAAGAAGTCTGCACTGTTAAAGCCTGTAAGCTCAGCCACCTGCGATACGGAAAGCTGGGGGTTCAGAAGAAGCCGTCGGGCTTTGTAGACCCGAAGGTGAATTAAAAAATCAAATATGGACTGTCCTGTATCTTTTCTAAACAGGGAAGATAAATAATTGGGGTGCAGGTGGACATGGTTCGCCAGTTCCTCCAAAGTCAGCTTGTTGGTATAATTGGTTTCGATGTAGCGCACACATTCCCGAATTGCCGCATGTCCGGCAGGGATGGGATGGTTGCTTTCTATTCTTTTGCATAGTGGCATTAACTGGGTACACAGAAACATGAGGGACTGAAATTGCTTCCACCGTTCTTTGCTGTGAGTCAGGTCAAAAAGGGCTTGCCGCATTGGCCCGGTGACCTGCTCCGGCGCTAAATAACGGGGCATTTGCAAGGATGCGGTGTATAAAGGCTCCACAAACTCCTGCTGGAAGAAATGTTTTTTTGACATGGTGATCAGCTCCAGGCTGAAATGGATGCTCCAGTACTCACTTTTAGCGGAAAACGCACGGATCGCATGGGGCTTGGAAGGGGGGAAAATGATCAATCCTCCGGCTTGTGCCATATAGTTTCCGTTTTCGTCATAAACCTCGTACTCACCCTCCGGAATGTAGATCAGCTCCAGCGTGCTGTGCCAGTGGATGTTTACAAATTTAGGCAGAGAACGGGTGCGGGGACATCGATATATCGCCAGAGGAAAGGCGGGATCCTTAAAGGTTTTATATGCTCTGTGGATTTCCATAAAAACACGCTTCCTTAATATTAAAATAATTCGAAAACTTCTTAATATTGACCATTGCTATTGAGATTGTACCACAGTACAATCTTATATGCAAGGGGATATTTTTTGCTGGAAAAAGTGAAGATTTAAGGAATAAAGTAAGAAATATTTAACAGAAAGGGGAAGGTTATGAAAAAGATCATTGCGATAATCATGCTGCTGGGGCTGATGCTGCCGTTAGGAGCATGTGGTGAAAAGAAAGAAGATTCCAATAAAATTCCAGAGTTGACGGAGTTGGGAGAGTATGATCTCTATGCCGGTTTCGGAAGGGAGAATATTACGCCCCAGGAACCTACCCCCATGGGCGGCTACAGTAATGCGGCCAAACGCTATCATCAGGCAGTCCTGGATGATCTGTATGTGACCTGTATTGCTCTGACCGATGCCCAGGGTGAAACCATTTTGCTGATGAACTGGGACGGTGTCCGTGCCTACACGGAGATCCAGGAGTTGGTTCGTGCGCGCATTGAGATGGAGACGGGTGTACCTGTGGATCATATTTTCCTGGGTGGCACCCATACCCACTCCGCACCGGAGATGAGCAATGCCCTGGAAGCTGCCCAACGGTATGCGGGCTACGTTGTTGAGCAAGCCCTGGCTTGTGCTAAGGAAGCCATGGCGGACCGCAGACCGGCCTTTATGTCTGCAGGCTCCATTGAGGCCGAAGGACTGAACTTTGTGCGACACTACATGACCACCAACGATGACGGCACCGCTACCTATTTTGGTGATAACTTCGGTACTGCCATTTACAACGACACCACCACACATACCTCCCAGGCGGATCCCACCATGTTCATGCTTTACTTCGACATGTCTGAGGGCAAGAATATGGCACTGATCAACTGGCGTGCCCACCCTCATTTTACAGGTGGTTCATCCGTGTATAACCTGTCCTCTGACTGGATCGGCCCCTTCCGGGATGCTTTTGAGTATACCACCGGTGTGGACATGCTGTACTTTAACGGTGCAGCCGGCAATATCAACGAAAAGAGCCGTCTGACGGAAGAGAACCGTACTACCGATTACAAGACCTATGGCAAGATGCTCTCCGATTATGCGGTGGAGCTGATGGAGAATCATCTGGAGAATGTGGTGGTAGATGACATCAAAACAAGCCAGACCATGTTCCAGGGAAAAGTCAATCACTCTCAGGATTATCTGCTGACCAAGGCCATGGAGGTCAACGCGATCTATTCCTCCACAGGCGATAAGAATACGGCCCTGGCGGTGGCTGACGGTCAGATTCGCAGTACTTTCCACGCCACTGCGATTATCAATAACGCCAAGCGCGGCGTTACCCAGGAACGAGAGCTGAATGCGATTTTGCTGGGAGATTCTGTGGGCCTGTTCTCTGCGCCCAATGAGCTGTTTGATACCAATGCTGTCGCTGTGGAAGAGAACTCTCCCACCAAGTACACCCTGACCCTGGGTTATACCAACGGTCACTACGGTTACATTCCTTCTGCCTATGCATGGGAGTATACCTCTTACGAAACGGATATTACTTTGTTTGAGCCTGGCACCGGCGAAAAGTACCAAGAATGCTTCCTGGACATGCTGCAGAAGCTCCACGGAGAATAAGGAGGAATGGCTGTGAAGAAAATTTTAAAATGGCTGATTCCC
>JAZNHQ010000152.1:0-7228 GCA_045577035.1 Faecousia sp.
AAAAGCTTCCCTTTTTGTAGTACGCCGACGATTGGTATACTCAATATCCGTAAAATTCTGCTGTTTTTCCATTTAAAACACCCCTTTTCTCTATTATACCATAAATAGCCTTAGGGTGGTAGAATTAATCAGCGTTTACTGCAGAAGACAGTGCGTTTAAACTTACTTCTGTGAAGGATCCCAGCTGTTCCATGCTGGTAAGATAGCCGTTCTTGTCACCCAGTAGTTCTGCAGCCAGTTCCACCATGTTCACATCTGCCGAATCCAACACATCCGCTGTGTTAAGGATACTCTTCAGAAAATCTCCAATACCTTCCACCGCTGCACTGTCCATCTCCTTGATCACCTGAGCGAAGTCCGCCTCGCCGATTCGGCAGCTGGAAGGATTCATCATCTCGAAAAGAGAATCCTGTATTTTGGATGTTTCATAGCTGTTTCCGGAAAAATCAAAAACCCGCCAATCCAATTCGTCAACAACGGATAAAAGGCTGTACTTGGCAGCATTTCCCCAAATCTCGTACCAAGTGCTACCTACTACATCGGTATACTTAGGCAGAACGCCGGTCATGCTGAGGGAATCAGCCATCACATCCCAAAGATTCTCCTGGGTAGGCTCTAAATAAACAAAGTCGTCGGCATAAAGCCATCTGGTTTGGAGCAAATAGAGCATTTTCTCCATGGGCAAGAAATCACCCAGCGGGTGACCCGGCACCATTTCCGAAAGATCAAAGGCGCCACCGTATAGGTCTACCCGACCATAGTCGGTTTCCAGGTAGATAACGGCTTCCTTGTTGGCTACATCAATCTGCAGACGATAGGTTCCGCGGTTATAGGTCCAGGTGTCAGTGGATTTGTTTAGATCAATACCAAGCATGGTGGCAATATCTTCTACCTTCAAAAGGATCAAGGATTCATCCACAACGATAGCATCCCACCGGGTCTTATCATCAAAGCAACTGCTGATATTAATGTAAGCATAGTTTATTACAGGCTGTTCTTCCTGGGTTGCTTGTGCAGGCACTACGGGCAGCAAGCAAATGCATAATAGAATCAAAAAAATTCGTTTTATTGCCATTGTGCTTCCTCCTGCCTTGCCATCTCCGCAAGCAGATTGGTTAATCCGCCGGTCAGTGCATTGGAAAAGTTCTGATTCATGGAAAGTCGCCATTCTTCATTTCGAAGCTGCATGGTGACCTCCGGGTAGAAAACCTTGCGGGGAAGATCCTCGCTTGCCAGAATCTGCTCGAGGGATTGAGAGGCCTCTTCTGCTGAAGCAACATCCTGGGGAACACTGGCAATAACCTGTTCCATATCCACCGTTTCTACGCAAACACGGAACACAACACGGTTTTCCTCGTCGGTAACCGGCCAAAGGACATGCATTTGCGTGTTTTCAGCCAGGAAACCGCCGAAGCCATCCATAGCAAGAGGTTGGCCCAGGCCTTCCAAAATAGCGCCTGCAGTTGCCGCATCACCGGTGCAATAGGCATTTAAGAATGTACTGAGAGCTTGTTCAGCTGCCTGTGTGGTTTCGCTCTGCGGGGCAGTTGGCTCTGTTAGTACGGGATCTGTCTCTGTAGGTTCCGTTACCTCTTGAATGCCTGTGGCAGTATCTTTGCCGGAGGGACGCAATACTACCACCAGTACCACGATTAAGATCACTGCAATAGTCACTGCTGCCAGCATCAGCGTTTTCTTTTTGAGAATAGGTGCCTCTTTCGGTAAATCGGCATTGCATTGTGGGCAGGTGTGCAGGTCGCCATCTGCCGGGGTGCCGCATTTGGGACATTTCATATTTCCCATCTCCCTAAAACAGAATAATTCTATAACATTATATATGAAGCGACTATAAAATTCAATAGTTGTAAAAGCCGCCGGAACAAAAGTTCCGGCGGCTCTAAGTAGTCCCTAGCGGCGTTCTTTGTTTTTTGTGTGTTGTGGCAGACGCACAATTGTCCGTGGGTAAAATGCACAAAAAATGACCGATATTCTGTGCAAAATTTTATACTGCCCAGGATTGTAAATATAGCAGTCTCATGATATAATTGGGAAACAATTATCAGCTAAAATCAGCATTTTTATAGAAAAGGCGCGGTTTTGCACTAAAAAATTTTGCACAGATGAGAAGGGGTTGTCCTTCCGGCACGTCCTGTTCGGCATTGTGCGTAATGCCCGATTTTTCAGGTTTCTATAAAGCTCCCGCTGTTTGGGGAAAGAAAGGAATGAGCATATGAATACGAAAACTTTAGGTTATATCTTAAAGAGAATTTTTATGGCGGTATTAACGGTGTGGATCGTCATCACCATTACATTCTTTGTCTCCCGTGCAGTGCCCGGCGGTCCGTTCTTGGGTGAAAAGGCCAAGTCTGAAGCCACGATCGCTGCCTTGGAAGCCAAATACGGTATGGACAAGCCTTTGTTCGAGCAGTATACCACCTATTTGAAGGATGTCGTGACCCGGTTTGATTTCGGTCCTTCCTTAAAGCAGCATGGCCGCACCGTTGTGGATATTATTTTCGACGGCATGAAGACCTCTGTTAAGCTGGGTCTGACGGCCGCTGCCATTGCATTGGTATTTGGCGTCATTTTGGGCGCTGTGGCAGCTTTGCGCCGGAACAAGCTGATTGACCGCATTATTATGGTGTTCACAACCGCTTTTATTTCCATGCCCTCGTTTATCATGGGTACATTGCTGTTGCTGTCGCTTACAGTTACATGGCAGGTTTTTCCTGCCAACGGTGCGACAGAAGGCGGATTGGTACTGCCGATCATTACATTATCCCTGTCTCCTTTGGCAAATATTACACGACTGACCCGCAGCTCTATGCTGGATGTTTTGGGCCAGGACTATATCCGTACCGCAAAAGCAAAGGGTGTTCCCGGTGTTAAGATTATTTTTGGTCACGCACTGAAGAACTCTTTGATTCCTGTCATTACTTATGTGGGCCCCATGCTGGCTTACATTGTCACCGGCTCCCTGGTGGTGGAGCAGATTTTTGCTGTGCCCGGTATCGGCGGAGAATTTGTCCGTTCCATCATTAACCGTGACTATCCCATGATCATGGGCACCACAATTGTGCTGGCATCCTTAATTGTCATTATGAATATGGTAAGCGACATCCTTTACAAGGTCGTCGATCCCAGAATTACTTTGGAGTAAAGGGGGGAGCATCAATGGATATGAAAAAGAATCCCTTCCCGTCTATGCATGTAGACCTGAATGACTTCGTTCCGGCTACCGATGCGGAAAAAGAATATATGGTGCAGATGCGTCCGTCCAGTACCTTCTTCAAAGACGGTGTAAAGCGCCTTTTGAAAAACAAGATTGCTACCATCAGCTTTGTTGTGATCGTGCTGATCACGCTGTCTGCTATCATTCTGCCGATGCTTTGGCCCTATTCCTATGATCAGCAGCTGGGTGTTAATCCCGGCAAACCCGTAGACGGCTCTTATGCAAACCTGGCACCTTTTACCTATGGTGTTACGGAACGGGCAAAGATGATAGGTGATGCCAATGTAACAGAATTGTTTATTCCGGCAGAGCTGAGAAAAACATACACCTCCAAGGCTCAGGAAAAAGCCGCTATAGCCGAGCGTGAGACTGTTAAGGTTGAGGCGGAAAAGGCCGCGGCCGCTTTTGAGAACGGACAGATCGGCGAAGAAGTCCTGGAAACTCTTACGCTTCCGAGAGGTGTGAAGGCAACCTACAATATTCAACAGGAAATCGCTCCCATTGAGTACAGAAAAGCTGCCGAGATCCAGAATTGGCTGTGGGAAGTGGACGGAAAAGACAATGCCGTCAGAAAAGCCGGTGACACGAAGTTCTTCGAAACCACAGAGGGTTTTTACATCATTGTCTTCGATTCTTACAGCGGCGAGACCTCTGAGATATTCCCTCACATTTTTGGTACAGACAGCCTGGGACGAGACTATTTTGCCCGCGTGATTTACGGTACCCGTATTTCCCTGGCCGTAGGCTTCTTTGCCAGCTTGATCGTGCTGATCATTGGATTGGTGATGGGTTCTCTGGCCGGTTACTGCGGTGGCAAGGTGGACATGGTTATCATGCGCATTGTGGATATTATTTACTCCTTGCCTGATATGCTGATGGTCATTTTGCTGTCTGCGATGCTGGGTGAAAAATTGGAGAAGCTGATTGCCGGCAGCGCACTGGAGAAGCTGGGTGATAATATGATCAGCCTCTTTATTGTGTTTGCGTTGCTGTATTGGGTGTCTATGGCCCGTCAGATTCGCGGTCAGATCCTGTCCTTAAAGGAGCAGGAGTATGTACTGGCTGCCCGGGCTACCGGTGCGAAGGGCAAGTGGATTATTGCAAAGCATCTGATTCCCAATAGCATTAGTGTTGTGATCATTTCCACTGCTTTGCAGATTCCCAGCGCGATCTTTACCGAGAGCTATCTGAGCTTCCTGGGACTGGGTGTGGATGCACCCATGCCGTCCCTGGGCAGCCTGGCTTCGGAAGCGCTGAACGGCATCCAATCCTATCCCTATCTTCTGGTGATCCCTGCAATTGTGATCAGCCTGATCGTGCTGTCCCTGAATCTGTTTGGCGACGGCCTGCGGGATGCGTTTGATCCCAAGCTTAACAACTAAGAAAGGAGCGTATGTATTATGCCTCTGCTTGAAGTAAAAGATCTGCATACCTCCTTCTTTACCGATGCAGGTGAGGTAAAAGCCGTTAACGGTATATCCTTCAACCTGGATCACGGCAAGGTTTTGGGCATTGTGGGTGAGTCCGGTTCCGGTAAATCCGTTACCGCCTACTCCATCATGCAGATCCTGGCCTCCACCGGTAAGATCGTCTCCGGCTCCATTAAGGTGGACGGACAGGAGCTGGTAGGTGCCGGTGAAAAGGTGATAAAAAACATTCGCGGCAATAAAGTTTCGATTATTTTCCAGGATCCAATGACTTCGTTGAATCCTACCTATACCATCGGTCATCAACTGATGGAGGCTATTTTACTGCATACCGACCGCAATAAGAAACAGGCTTATGAACGGGCGGTGGAAATGCTCCGCCTGGTAAATATCAATGAACCGGAAAAGCGGATGAAGCAGTATCCTTTTGAGTTTTCCGGCGGTATGCGTCAGCGTATTATGATCGCCATGGCACTGGCCTGTGAGCCGGATATTCTGATCGCTGACGAACCCACCACGGCTCTGGACGTTACCATTCAGGCGCAAATTCTGGAGCTGATGAAGTCCCTGCAGCAGGAACTGGGTATGGCAATTATTATGATTACCCATGATCTGGGCGTTGTGGCACAGATGTGTGATGAGGTCATCGTTATGTATGCCGGCTCTATTTGTGAGCAGGGTACTGCAGATGAGATTTTCTACAATCCCTGCCATGAATATACCAAGGGCCTGATGCGGTCCATCCCTACGGCAGATACTGCAGGCACGAAACTGCAGCCCATTACCGGCACGCCCATTGACCTGTTGAATATGCCTGCCGGCTGTCCTTTCGCACCCCGTTGCGAAAACGCAATGAAGATCTGTCTTCGTGAACGCTGTGAGCGTATGCAGATCAATGCAGATCATCAGGCAGCCTGCTGGATGAATGTGAAAGCACTGGCTGAAGCAAAGGAAGGCGGTGAGGAAGAATGAGCCAAAACGAGTATTTGCTGGAGGTCAAAAACCTGAAGGAATACTTCAATATCTCCACCGGCTTGTTTAAAACCACACCGTTAAAGGCAGTAGACGATGTTTCCTTTGCGATCCGCAAGGGTGAGACCTTAGGCCTTGTGGGCGAATCCGGCTGCGGTAAGACCACCGTAGGCAGAACCCTGCTGCATCTGTATAAACCCACTGCCGGTGAAATTTGGTTTAAGGGTAAAAAAATTGAAACAAAGCAGGATATTCAGGAGTTCCGCAAGAAAGCTACCATGGTTTTCCAGGATCCCTATTCCTCTTTGAATCCCCGTATGTCCGTTGCCGATATTATCGGTGAGCCCCTGGATGTACATAAGCTGTACAAGTCCAAAGCGGAGCGGCAGGAACGCATTCTGGAGCTGATGGGACATGTTGGTCTGAACTCCGAGCATGCTGCCCGTTATGCCCACGAATTCTCCGGCGGTCAGCGTCAGAGAATCGGCATTGCCCGTGCCCTTGCGGTCAATCCGGAGTTTATCGTCTGTGACGAGCCTGTTTCGGCATTGGATGTGTCCATTCAGGCACAGGTCATCAATATGTTCGACGAGCTGCAGGAGCAGCTGGGTCTGACCTATTTGTTTATTGCCCACGATCTTCTGGTGGTGCGGCATATTTCTGATAGGATCGCCGTAATGTATTTGGGTAAAATGGTGGAGCTGGCAGATGCCAAGACCATTTACGAGCGCCCCCTGCATCCCTATTCCAAATCCTTACTTTCTGCTGTGCCTGTGCCTGATCCCAAGATCGCTCGAGCCAATCAGAGAATTATGCTGGAAGGGGATATTCCCAGTCCGTTGAATGCCCCCTCCGGTTGCCCCTTCCGCACCCGCTGCCCCTATGCAACAGCGCAGTGTGCCGAGTCCATGCCGGAATTCAAGGAAGTGGAAACCGGTCATTTCGTCGCCTGTCACCGTGTGGCTGAGGTCAATTGATACCTGCATAACTTTTTTGAACAATATGTATGCAAGCACACGACTTCAGGTATGCTTGCCGTATTGTAAATAAAAAACTGCAGACCAAACGGTTTGCGAAAAAAATGGAAAGGAAGTACAAAAAATGAAGAAGATTCTCGCACTGGTGCTGGCTCTTGTTCTGTGCCTGTCTATGGTTGCTTGCGGCTCTGATGATACCACCAAAGACACCACTGCTGACAACAGCGGCACTACCCCCTCTGTCGAAAACGACACCACCCCCACAACCCCCGCCACTGAGAATACCCTGAGCTCCCTGTCTGTTTGTCTGGCCTCCGAGCCCGACACTCTGGACCCCGCACTGAACTCCGCCGTGGACGGCGCTACCATGGTCTCTCACCTGTTCTCCGGCCTGGCCAAGTGGGCTCAGGACGAGAGCGGCGCTCTGGTCATCGTGCCCGACTGCGTCGAGGAGCTGGTTGAGGGTGTTGTCAATGAGGACGGCACCGTCACCTACACCTACACCCTGAAGGACGACCTGAAGTGGTCCGACGGGGCTGCCCTGACCGCTAACGACTTCGTGTTCGCATGGAAGCGCGCTGCTTCTTCCGAGCTGGGCGCTGACTACGGCTACATGTTCG
>JAZNHQ010000153.1:0-3389 GCA_045577035.1 Faecousia sp.
GGCCGATGTGGGCATCGGCCCCTACAGGTGCGGCGGTAAACGGAACGATAAATTGAAATTTGAAGGGTTTTGAGCGGAAGTATCGTCCGGCCGTACTACGGCAAAAACAAATGCATGGCCAGGTGGCCATGCATTTGTCGGTAATTATTATTTCAGCTTTCTCTGAATAGCTTTTACCAGCTCCACAATGGGGATGACCAGGAAGGCCAGACCCATGGAGATACCGTACTCCATCCAGCCGATGGTGGTAAAGCCGAAGGCCTTGGCAATGAAGGGAACCTCGATAACCAGAGTGGTCAGCAGCAGGCTACCCAGCATAGCAGCCCACAGCACCTTATTGTGGCTCTTCAGGCTAAACACGCTCTTACGCTGGGAGCGCATATTGAAGCTGTGGAAGATCTCGCACATGGACATGGTCAAGAACGCCATGGTCATGCCGTGACCGGAAGCACCCAGGGTGCGCAGGGTCTCAAAGAAGTTGCCGCCAAACTCATAGTAGCTGCCGATCAAATAGGCCGCCACGGTGATCAGCGTCACCAGCACGCCCTGGTAGATCACATCAAAGCCCAGACCGCCGGAGAAGATGCCATCCTTGGAGTTTCTGGGAGGACGGTTCATGGTGTCCGGCTCGGCCTCCTCCATGCCCAGTGCCAGGGCGGGGAAGCAGTCGGTGACCAGGTTGATAAACAGCAGGTGTACGGGATTGAGCAGGGTGAAGCCCATCAAGGTTGCACCAAATACGCCCAAAACCTCACTCATATTGGAGGCCAGCAAAAACTGGATGGCCTTGCGGATATTGTCGTAGATCCGGCGGCCCTCGCCTACAGCAGTAACAATGGTGGCAAAGTTGTCGTCAGCCAGCACCATGTCCGCCACATTTTTGGTAACATCGGTACCGGTAATGCCCATGCCCACGCCGATATCGGCAGACTTGATGGAGGGAGCGTCGTTGACGCCGTCGCCGGTCATGGCGGTAATGCAGCCATTGGCCTTCCAGGCGTTGACGATGCGGGTCTTATGCTCCGGCTGCACACGGGCGTACACGCCGAACTTCTTCACAGCCTCGCCCAGTTCCTCATCGGAGATCAGATCCAGCTCTGCACCGGTGATGGCCTGGGAAGCATCCTCAATAATGCCCAGTTCCTTGGCGATGGCCACAGCGGTGTCCTTATGGTCACCGGTGATCATGATAGGACGGATACCGGCATTGCGGCATTCCTCAATGGCCGCCTTGACCTCCGGACGCACCGGATCGATCATGCCGGTCAGACCCACAAAGCACAGCTCCTGCTCCAAATATTCAGGGCTGTTATCCTGGGGCTTGGTATCCCAATCCCGCTTGGCGGCAGCCAGCACACGCAGAGCCTTGTCGGCCATGGCCTTGTTTTCAGCCATGATCTGGGCACGCTTTTCCTCGGTCATGGGCTTGGCCTGGCCGTCTTCCCAGTAGGTAGTGCAGCGAGCCAACACCACATCGGGACCACCCTTGGTGTACTGGACGAACTTGCCGCCCAGGTCGTGGATGGTGGACATCATCTTACGGCCTGAATCGAAGGGTGCCTCATCCACACGGGGCGTCTTGGCTTCCAGCGCATACTTCATAAGGCCTAAGCTGCAGGCGAAATTCACCAGGGCGCACTCGGTGGGCTCGCCCTCAGCCTGGTCGCTGTCGTTCAGATTGGCATCGGAGCACAGCGCCATGGCGGTGGCCAGCAGCTCTGTCTCGCCCACATGCTCCACCACAGTCATTTTGTTCTGGGTCAGGGTGCCGGTCTTATCGGAGCAAATGATCTGGGTACAGCCCAGAGTCTCCACCGCAGTCAAACGACGAATAACTGCGTTACGCTTGGACATCTTGGTAACACCGATGGA
Source organism: Faecousia sp. (assembly GCA_045577035.1). Classification (GTDB taxonomy): domain Bacteria; phylum Bacillota; class Clostridia; order Oscillospirales; family Oscillospiraceae; genus Faecousia. The sequence continues at coordinate 1,873 of JAZNHQ010000153.1, forward strand.
AAGCACCACCGTAACCACCGTTGCCAAGCCCTCAGGAATGGCCGCAACTGCCAGAGAAACCGCAACCATGAAGGTTTCCAGCACGCCGTCAATGGAATAGGCCTGCTTCATGACCAGGTTGAATGCAAAAATGAACACGCAGATGCCCAGCACCAGCCAGCTCAGGGTCTTGCCCAGCTGATCCAACTTGCGCTGCAGGGGGGTCTGCTCTTCCTCGGTCTGTGCCAGAACGCCGGCGATCTTGCCCATTTCGGTGTCCATGCCGGTGCCGGTAACTACAGCCTTGCCACGGCCATACACCACCGTGGAACCCATGTAGCACATATTCTTCCGGTCGCCCAGGGGTACCTCGCCCTCGGATTCGATGCCCAGCACCTCGATCATCTTATTGACAGGTACGCTTTCGCCGGTCAGCGCAGCTTCCTCGATCTTCAAAGAGGCGCTCTCCAGCAATCTGCCGTCAGCGGGCACTGCGTCACCGGCTTCCAGGACGATCACATCACCGGGTACCAGCTCCGTGGAATGGAGGATGACCTGCTTGCCGTCACGAATGACCTTACAGGTGGCGGCGGTCATGGTCTGCAGGGCTTCGATTGCCGCCTCCGCCTTACTCTCCTGGATCACGCCCAGGATGGCGTTCAGCAGCACCACGATCACAATAATTCCCACTTCCACCAGACCCTCGGTCAAGTGGCCAAAGTCCCGGGGCTCGGGCAGGCGCAGGAAATCCACCACCGTAGTTGCGGCGGATACCACAGCTGCCACCATCAGGATGATCAGCATGGGATCCTTTAGCTGGTTCAGAAAACGGCGGAAGGTGGAAATCTTCTCCGCTTCCTTCAGCTTGTTGGGGCCGTACTGCTCCATGCGCTTCTGGGCTTCCTGGGAGGACAGGCCGGTGGCGCTTGTCTGAAGAGACTGCAGCACTTCCTGGGTGGATTGCATATAGGTTTTCTTCATCCGTTCATACTCTCCTTTACTGTGGTCTGTGCAAAAAGGGGATAAAAAAATACCCACGCACAGACATATTGTGTCTATGCATGAGTCTCATTCTTTCAAATGTTCCGGGTCAAAATGACCGTTCTGACGGAAACACTTCGCAAAAATGCGGAATTACTCCCCCATGTATAGATTTAGTATAGCAATACCTTTCCAAAAATGCAAGAACATTTTTTAGACAAATTCCAATTTATCGCTGCGTTATTTCGATGCGTAAAGGCTTCCCCCCAGGGGGAAGCTGTCAAAAATCTATTTGATTTTTGACTGATGAGGGGTATGCAATGTCAGACAACGCCCCACGGTACAGATCCTGTGACGAACGCCCCTCATCCGTCACCAGTGTGCGCACTGGTGACACCTTCCCCCGAGGGGGAGCGATGGGAGCGCCGCCGGTGGCGGAAACAGCGACCTGAGCGAGTGGCCGCGGTCGGCAAACGAGGAAAGCGTTTGCGCCGACGAGGGTGCCGGGCACCGCAACAGGAGAAGGCTTTTGCTGCGCCTAACCTACTGCTCAGCAC
>JAZNHQ010000154.1:0-5459 GCA_045577035.1 Faecousia sp.
GGCGAGCCACGCCCCGCTCTGCCTTTTTACCTTCCCCTTTGGGAAGGGGGAGCGAAAGGAGCGCCGCCCCTCTGTAGGGACCGGCGTCCCCGACGGTCCGTAACAAAACCGGGGCTCGATGCACCGGTTTTGTTCCATCCACCAACTGCCGTAAATGCGGACCGTCCGGGAGGCCGGTCCCTACCATAAATGGTGGGTGAAATTCCGGACCGTCCGGGAGGCCGGTCCCTACATAAACGGTGGGTGAAATTCCGGACCATCCGGGAGGCCGGTCCCTACATAAGCATTTGCATTCGCTTTTATGTTATGGTATAGTAACAAAAAACCACACGGGGGGGAACGATCATGCCGTACCCAAACAGGAAAACCATTCGACTGCCCGGATATGACTACAACACACCGGGGGGTTATTTCATAACCGTTTGTACAAAAAACAAAGAAAACCTACTTTGCAACATTCAAACAGCCCCCATTACAGGAGAACCTGACACTGCGTATTCCAAATTTGGTTTCTTTGTTCAAGATCAGCTGGATAAGATGTCACATTTTTACGAGGATATCACGCTTGATAAATATGTGATCATGCCAAATCATGTTCACCTTTTACTTCGTGTTACGGAAATATCAAACGGCAATTTAACATCCGCACAAAACACCATTGTTTCCAAATTTATTGGTACATTTAAGCGGTTTTGTAATTCTCAATGTGGGCAAAATATATGGCAATCCCGATCCTATGACCATATTATCCGTGATGAAAAGGATTATCTGAAAATATGGAACTATATTGACAGTAATCCCGGAAAATGGACAGAGGATTGTTTTTACACGGAATAGAACGCTTGTAGGGACCGGCGTCCCCGACGGTCCGCAATAAAATCGGTGCTCGATGCACCGATTTTATTCTTGCCCATATATCTGTGACAGAAAGATTTTTGCCCATCGAGGTCAAAAATCTTTTTGGACCGTCCGGGAGGCCGGTCCCTACATAAACGGTGAGTGAAATTCCGGACCGTCCAGGAGGCCGGTCCCTACAACAAACCCCAGCGGACCGGAAACAGTCCGCTCGGGTGTTTTTATTTCTTCATAGAGGCGCGCACGATGGCCAGGATCTCTTCCGGGGTGTCCACGGGGCTGGCGATCAGCTTTTTGGGACACACCGCGGCACACAGGCCACACTCGGTACATTTGTCATAGTCGATGGTTGCCAGGTTCTTATCCACGGTAATGGCCGCGTGGGGGCAGATCTTGGTGCAAAGGCCGCAGCCGATGCAGCCCTGAGAGCAGCCACGCACGGTCACCGCGCCCTTGGCGTGGGACGCACAGGCAATGATCACATGCTTATCGTATGCCACAGGGATGATCAGATCTCTGGGGCAGGCAGCGGCACAGACCATACAGCCCACACACTTTTCGCTGTCCACCTTTGCCACGCCGTCCACAATGCTGAGGGCATCGTATTTACAGGCCTTAACGCAGTTACCAAAGCCCAGGCAGCCGTATTTACAGGCGATGGGGCCGTTACCGCCCACCTTGGAGGCCGCCAGGCAATCCTTAAAGCCTTCGTACTCACCCTTGCGCTTTGCACCGGTGGCATTGCCGCTTTCGTCCACCACCTGGTAGCCGGAGCAGCGCACCAGCGCAACTTTGCGCACCTGTTCGGAAATCTCAATTCCCATAACGGCAGCCATGGCTTGTGCGCTCTCGTTGCCGCCAGCACCACACAGGCCTATTTCCGCCTCCCCTGCCAGCACCGCCTCTGCATAGGCAGAGCAGCCCGCAAAGCCGCAGCCGCCACAGTTGGCACCGGGCAGTGCTTCATTCAGCAGCTCCAACCGTGGATCGGTTTCCACATAAAACACCTTGGAGGCAGCCGCCAGCACCAATCCGAAGATCAAGCCCAGGCCGCCCAGGATTCCAATTGCAATCAAAATATCCATACGCCGCCCTCCTCAGAAGAACTTCAGACCGGAGAAGCCTGTAAATGCCAGGGCAATCAAACCGGCAGCGATCAGCGCAATGGGATATCCCTTAAAACAGGCGGGGCAGTCGGCCTTGTCCACACGCTCCCGGACAGAGGCGAACAACACGATGGCCAGGGTGAAGCCCAGGCCGCCGCAAGCGCCGTTAATGACGCTCTGCAGAAAATCGTAGCCGTTCTGCGCATTGACCAGTGCCACACCCAGCACAGCGCAGTTGGTGGTGATCAGCGGCAGGAAGATGCCCAGCGCCTTATACAGGGCAGGCACCATCTTTTTCAGGAACATTTCCACCACCTGCACGATGGCGGCAATGACCAAAATAAACGCCACGGTCTGCATATACACAAGATTCAGCTTGTGCAGCAGCAGATCCACCGCATAGCAGGCTGCAGAGGCCAGCGCCATCACAAAGGTCACAGCCATGCCCATGCCCAGGGCAGTGTCGATCTTCTTGGAAACGCCCATAAAGGGGCAGATGCCGTAGAATTTAACCAGGATGAAGTTCTCCGACAGCATGGCGGAGATCAGGATGCCCAAAAGTACCTGTCCGTATGTCATTTGCCAGCACCCTCCTTCTTATTGTTCTGACGGCGGGTATACCACTGGAACCAGGCGATCACGCAGCCCAGGGTCAGGAAGCCGCCCACAGGCATGACCATCTGCATGGCCGGATACCCCTCGGGGATAATGCGAATGCCCTCTCCCCCATTGAGGATGCCGCCGCCAAAGGTGCCGGAGCCCAGCAGCTCCCGGATCACGCACATGATCACCAGCGCCATGGTATAGCCGATTCCCTGGCACAGGCCGTCCACAGCAGATGCCAGCACGCCGTTTTTGGAAGCAAAGGCTTCCGCACGACCCAAAATAATACAGTTGACCACGATCAGCGGTATAAACACGCCCAAATTCTCAGACAGTGCCGGGATGTATGCCTGCAGCAGCAGATCCACCATAGTCACAAAGCCTGCGATAATCACGATGTAGGCCGCAATGCGGATCTGTGAAGGGATCACCTTCCGCAGGGCGGAGATCAGCACATTGGAGCAGATCAAAATCATGGTTACAGACAAGCCCATGCCCAGGCCGTTAAACAGGCTGGTGGTAATGGCCAGGGTGGAGCACATGCCCAAAAGCTGCACCAACACCGGATTTTTGGTCAGAAGGCCTTCTTTTAGCTGTTTCTTAAAATCCATATCGAGACCTCCTTAACCTTGGACAGGGGACGGTTCTGCGTCCTCTGGGGACACAGAACCGTCCCCTCTCCACCCTGTCCAGTTTTCTACGAATTCCAGAGCCGCATTGACACCCTCGGTCACTGCCCGGGAAGTAATGGTTGCGCTGGTGATGGAATCCACCGTACCGCCGTCCTTATCCACGGCAAAGGGGCCGGTTTGATCCACATATTGATCACGGAAGGCAATGCCCTTGGCGTTGTCCTCCCCTGCCACAGAGCCCAGGCCCGCGGTCTCAGAATGGCTGATGACCGCCACGCCGGTGACAACACCCTCTTGGGTCACGCCCACCATCATGGTAATGTCGCCGCCAAAGCCTGCAGGGGTCACCAAAACGGCGTAGCCGTATTTGCTTTGATATGCACCCTGGACGATGCCGTTATTGCCGGTCAGCTCCATTTCCACAGGCTCACCATCCAGCACCTGGGCAATGGCGTCCCGGGTCTTCTCTGCCTGGGCGGCAGCAATTTTATCTTTTGTCAGCATATTAACCCCGGCCAGCGCCGCTGCCACCACTGCTGTGATCAGCAGCAGGGTCAGGGCGATCCGGGCAACAGAAGTTTTTTCTTTCATGCCTTGGCCACTCCCTTCTTAGGTGTGCCGAATTTCTTGGGTCTGCCGATACGGTCCAGCAGCACCACGCAGCAATTCATGACTAAAATGGCATAGCTGACGCCCTCGGGATAGCCGCCGAAATAGCGGATGACCATGGTCAGAACGCCGCAGCCAATGCCAAAGATCACCTGCCCCAGCTTGGTCACCGGGCTGGTTACATAGTCTGTGGCCATGAAGAAGGCGCCCAGCATCAGGCCGCCGGAGCAAAGCTGTGCGGCACACCACTGCAAGCTGTCGTTGCCCTGGGGGAACAGCAGGGCGATCAGCGCCACTGTACCAATGAAGCTTACAGGGATCCGCAGGTTGACCACCCGCTTGATCAGCAGATACACAAAGCCGATCAGAAGCAACACCACGGAGGTCTCACCAATACAGCCACCCACATTGCCCAGGAACAGATCCATTAGCCGCTGACCGGGCATTTGACCCTGGTGCATGGCAGCCAGGGGTGTGGCGGTGGTAACGCCGTCTACCACCGGCTGCAGGCCTACGGCCTTGTCAAAGCCCGGCTCTACCCAATTTGTCATCAGTACCGGCCAGCTGAACATAAAGGCTCTGGCCGCCAGAGCGGGATTGACGATATTTCTGCCAATGCCGCCAAAAAGCTGCTTGACGATCACGATGGCAAAGAAATCACCAATGATAATGCACCAGTAAGGGATGGTCACAGGACACACAAAGGCCAGCAGCACGCCGGTAACCACCGCACTCAGGTCATTGACCTTGCAAGTAAATTTCATCATTTTGCTGCACAGCCACTCAAAGAACACACAGGCCGCCACACTGATCAGTGTCACCATCAGCGCCCGGAAACCGAAGAAATACACGCTGCCGATCAGTGCCGGAGTCAGCGCGATCAGCACATCCCGCATGATGGTATGGGTGGTGATCTTGGAATGGACATGGGGGGAGCTGGAAATGGTCAGCTCATAAAAATATTTCATTTGCGCCATAACGGCTCCTCCTTACTTTTTGGATTTATTCTGAGCGTCACGGATCTGCTGCTTGCCCGCCCGGAAACCCAGCACCAGGGGCACGCCGGCAGGGCAGGTATAGGCGCAGCAGCCACACTCAATGCAGTCGAGCATGTCCAGCGCCTTCATTTCCTCCGCGTCGCCGGTGAACATAGCCTTATACATCAGCACAGGCATCAGGTGCATGGGACAAACATCAATGCACCGGCCGCAGCGGATGCACCGGGCGGTGTCCACCACATATTTGTTGCTCTTGCCCAAAATGGTAACCGCATTGCTGCCCTTGATCACCGGCACTGCCAGGTCGTACTGGGCAACGCCCATCATGGGGCCACCGGAGAGCACCTTATAGGGATTCTCGCTGGTGCCAACAGCCTCCAGCAGGTCATTAAAGCAAGTTCCGATGGGTACAAGCAGGTTTTTGGGCTGCATCACAATGTCACCGGACACGGTAACGATACGGCGCACCAGGGGCATGCCCTCATAGACCGCATCATGGATGGCCTTACAGGTGGCCGCGTTGAACACCGCACAGCCCACTGCCGCAGGCAGCCCGCCGGAGGGGATCTGCCGTCCGGTGATGGCCTGGATCAGCTGCTTCTCTGCACCCTGGGGATACCGGGCAGGCAGAATGTCCAGCACAATGCCGTCCTTGC
>JAZNHQ010000155.1:0-5608 GCA_045577035.1 Faecousia sp.
GGAGAAGATCTGGCTCTTGCGGGTGGGGATGGTGGTGTTGCGGTCGATCAGGCGGGTGAAGACACCGCCCATGGTCTCAATACCCAGGGACAGAGGAGTGACATCCAGCAGGACAACATCCTTCACATCGCCGGTGAGAACACCGCCCTGGATTGCAGCGCCCAGAGCAACACACTCGTCGGGGTTGATGCCCTTGAAGCCCTCGGTGCCGGTGATGCCCTTAACGGCCTCCTGTACAGCGGGGATACGGGTGGAGCCGCCAACCAGCAGCACCTTATGCAGGTCACTGGGCTGCAGACCGGCGTCAGACATGGCCTGGCGGACAGGCTTCATGGTACGCTCAACCAGGTCAGCGGTCATTTCATTGAACTTTGCACGGCTCAAAGTCACATCCAGGTGCTTGGGGCCGGTGGCATCAGCGGTGATATAGGGCAGGTTCACAGCGGTGGTGGTCATGCCGGACAGCTCGATCTTGGCCTTCTCAGCAGCCTCCTTCAGACGCTGCATGGCAACCTTATCCTTGGACAGGTCAATGCCCTCTGCCTTCATGAACTCAGCAACCAGGTAATCCATGATCCGCTGGTCGAAGTCGTCACCGCCCAGACGGGTGTCGCCGTTGGTAGCCAGAACCTCTACGATGCCGTCGCCGATCTCCAGGATGGACACGTCGAAGGTACCGCCGCCCAGGTCGTAGACCATGATCTTCTGCTCATCTTCCTTGTCCAGACCGTAAGCCAGAGCGGCTGCGGTGGGCTCGTTGATGATACGCTGCACATTCAGGCCGGCGATCTTGCCGGCGTCCTTGGTGGCCTGACGCTGTGCGTCAGAGAAGTAGGCAGGCACGGTGATAACTGCCTCGGTAACGGTCTGACCCAGATAAGCCTCGGCGTCAGCCTTCAGCTTCTGCAGCACCATAGCGCTGATCTCCTGGGGGGTATAGCCCTTGCCGTCAATGTCTACCTTGTAATTTTCGCCCATGTGGCGCTTGATGGAAGCCACAGTGCGGTCAGCATTGGTCACAGCCTGGCGCTTTGCTACCTGGCCGACCATACGCTCGCCGGTCTTGGAAAATGCCACCACGGAAGGGGTGGTACGGGTGCCCTCTGCGTTTGCAATAACGACAGGCTCGCCGCCTTCCAGAACTGCCACGCAGGAATTGGTAGTACCCAAGACAATACCGATAATCTTGCTCATAATAATTTCCTCCTATATAAACCTATAATTTTTTACTTCTTAATTGGCCACCTGGACCATGGCGAAGCGGACGATCTTTTCGCCCAGCTTGAAGCCCTTTTGGAACACCTGGGTGATGGTGTTTTCGGGTGCGCCCTCTTCTTCCGTATGCATGACCGCATTATGGATATTGGGGTCGAAGCTCTCACCCACATTGCCGAAGATCTCCACTCCTAGACCGTTGAAGATGCTCACCAGCTGGGTCATGGTCATTTCCACACCCTTTTTGTAAGCCTCGTCCTGGGTGGGCTGATTCATGGCCCGTTCCAGATTGTCGTACACCGGCAGCAGCTTTTCCACTGCGTCGGCCTTGCCGTTAGAGTAGGACTGCTCCTTTTCCTTGGCGGTGCGCTTACGATAATTGTCGTAATCCGCAGCCAGGCGCAGGTAGCTGTCATGCTCTTGATTATATTTTTCCTCCCAGGGATTGACCTCCGGGGTTTCCACCGCTTCGGCTTCCTGGGTGATTTCCTGCTCTACGGTTTCCTGTGTTTCTTCTTGCTTTTTCTTTGCCACGATTTTCACTCCTAGGGTTCTTCTGTTTTCTCAGGCAGCATAGGCTGCTCGGGCTTTGCAAACATTTTGGAAAGGCTTTCGGCAAAATAGGAAAGCCGTGCGGTGACCTTGGCGTAGTCCATACGGGTGGGGCCTACCACACCGATCATGCCCTGCATACCGTCACCGATATCAAACTTGGTCATGACCACCGAGGTATCCTTCAGCTCCTGTGCCACATGCTCCGGGCCAACCAGCACCTTGGTGCCGTTGTCACTCATCAGAGCAGGCAGATTGGACAGCGCATCCTCATCCAAAGAAGACATGACCTGCTGGGCCTTATCCACATCCCGGTATTCCGGCAGGCTCAAAAGCCGCATCTGTCCGGCAACTGCCATGTTGGGAGAGCCTTGACGGTTCAAGGTCTCACCGGTGAATTCCATAATAACCGGCACCAACGAGGCGGCCGCACCGGCAGAGGTCATGACCCGTTCCAGTATTTCCGGCGTGAATTCATTGGGACACAGACCAGTCATGGTGGCGTTAAGCACCGCAGAGAGAACCTTCAGATCACTTTCGGTCACATTCAGCGGCAGTTTGATCAGCTTATTGACCACCTCATCGGTATTCAGCAAAATCACCAGGATCACACTGCCCTGGCCTGCCAGTATCAGATCATAACGCTTGACCGTCGTACCCGCACGGCGGGATGCCATGGAAATAGCGGGCAAGTCTGTAGCCTGGGAAACCAGCTTGGCAACCTTTTCAACCAGCTTATCTACCCGGTGCATTTTTTCTTCAATGGCGGTGTTGATGGACTTGGTTTCGTCCAGGCTCAGCCGGTAATCGGCCATGAGCTCATCCACATACAGCCGGTAGCCTGCCGCAGAGGGCACACGACCTGCGCTGGTATGGGGCTGCTCCAAATATCCCATAGCGGTCAGATCCGCCATTTCATTGCGAATGGTTGCAGAGGAGTATTGCATATCCGGCAGCTCCGTAATCGCCTTGGAGCCTACGGGCTCTGCTGTCCGGATGTACAGGTCCACCACAGAACGCAGTACCTTTTTCTTTCTCTCGGTCAGTTCCATTTCGGACCCTCCTTTAGGCTGTTTCGGTTCAAGTCCTCTCAGCCTATGTTAGCACTCAAACTCCCTGAGTGCTAAGCACACTATACACCAGAGTGCTAAAAAAGTCAATAGCCGGTTTTTGAATTATTCTTTAACATTATGGCAGATTTATACAATGCGCATAAAAATACCCGGCTGCGGTTGCAGCCGGGAGCATTTTTACTTTTTGGGGTTGCCGTCCTTGTCGTAGCGCAGGTATACAATTAAATAAACAGCACCGTAGCTTACCACAGTCAGCACTGCCTGGATGGCCATCCAAATCACACAGGTGGTGACCATGCTCATGGTATTGGAGCCCTTGCAGATCAAGCTGATCACAATGGACACCACTTCCAGCACGCCGCCCAGGACTATCCAAATGAAGCCCGCTACCTTTTGGGTAAAGAGCCAGGCCTCAGTGCTGCCCATGCCGTAATAGATCCGGAAGCCGGTTTTGTGGTTTGCCTCCGGGGCAGGGCGCAGATAGTACCACAGGCCAAGACCCAACAATACCAGGGGGCCTGCATACATTAATAATACTGTCCAAAACCGAACGGAGCTTAGCAGAGCTCCGATTTTGGGAAGGAATTTGGTAAAATCAAAGCCTTCCAAAAGACCGGTGATCGCTTCCATAGGGGTTACTCCTTATTGAGGAAACTGTTGATTTCATGAATGAAGCCGCTCACATCCTGGAAACGGCGATATACAGAGGCAAAGCGGATATATGCCACCTCGTCCAGAGGCTTGATGCGCTCCATGACCATTTCGCCGATGCGGTCGGTGCTGACTTCCCGCTCCAGGGTATTCTGAATAGACTGTTCGATCTCCGTAGCGATCCGATCCAGTTCAGAAATCTCCACCTGCCGCTTATCAAAGGCGCGCACCATGGAATTGAGAACCTTGTTCCGGTCAAAGCCCTGACGGGAACCGTCACGCTTGACTACAATAATAGGCAGGCTCTCCACGATCTCATAGGTGGTGAACCGGCGCTGACACTCCAAACACTCACGGCGGCGGCGAATACTGGTGCCGTCTTCACTGTGGCGGGAATCTACGACCTTGCTTTCCTGGTCGCCGCAAAAGGGACATTTCATAATCGTCCTTCTCCTATCTTGTGTATAATGGATCTTGCATATACTACCCATTGTGCATACTTTAGTGTGATTATAGCAGAACTTTTCTTTACTGTCCAGCCTATTTTTTCTTCCCCTTGCCAAACACTGGAAAATGGGGTAAAATATATAAATGCAAAATGCAGAATGCAGAATGAATGTGTCGCCGAAGGCGACTTATTAAAATCATTTGCAAAGCAAATATCTCAATTATGCATTCCTGACAACGAGTTTAGGGAGTTTATTTATGACCAAGAAGTATTTATATCCCATCTGGGCAGCGCTGTATGTGATCTGTGCCGGGCTGGGTGCCATCACGGAGCGCAGCGCAGCCGGAGAGGTCGTGCTTACCATCATTAGCATACTGTTCTTTGTGCCCGGATTTTGGCTGCTGGCAGTGTTCGCCAAAGAAAAAGACCGGAAGCAGATCAAGTATCTGCATATCATCAGCGGTGTGATCCTGGTGCTGACCACCCTGGCATTGGCAGTAAACATTCTGTCCATTATGTCTGAAAAGCTGGTGGGCGATGTGCTGTTCGCATTTTTGATTATCGTATCTGTGCCTATGACGTGCTGCAAGTGGTGGGTGCTGCCCTTGCTTGTATGGGCAGTGCTGTTTTGGGCAACATCTCCTCTGCTGTGGGGAAGACAGCCCCAAAAGCCTTGATTTTCGGGCACTCTACTGAGCGTAGAGTGCTGTTTTCTACTCTTTGTAGACCTCCGGGGTGGGAGATTCTCCCAAAAAGGGCTGACTTTTTTTGTTTGTCTGTTGTATGATGATGCCGAACAAATCTTGCACCAAAGGAGCAATGAATATGAGCTATAAAATTATTACCGATACCTGCTGTGACTTCCCCCAGGAGATGTATGCGCAGCTGGATCTGAATGTGGTACCTCTCACCGTTACCTATGACGGAAAGGACTATAACAGCTATTCCGAGCAGTGGCTGAAAGAGATGTTTGCCGGTCTGCGCAAGGGCGTATCCGCCCAAACCTGCGCCGTAAACCCCGAGGGCTGGTGCAGTGTTATTGAGCCCGCTCTGCAGGAGGGCAAAGACGCACTGGTATTGGCGTTCTCCTCCGGATTAAGCACTACTTACCAGTCTGCGGTCATTGCCGCCCAGGAGTTGAAGGAAAAATATCCCGAGCGCACCATCCATGTGGTGGACACCCTGTGTGCCTCCCTGGGTCAGGGTCTGCTGGTACATTACGCCTGCCAAAAGCGGGATGCGGGCATGAGCCTGGAAGAGCTGACCGCTTGGTGCGAGGAATACAAAATGAAGCTGTGCCACTGGGTCACCGTGGACGATCTGATGTATCTGAAGCGAGGCGGCCGTGTCAGTGCCACCACAGCCCTCATGGGCACCATGCTGCAGATCAAGCCCATTATCCATGTAAATGACGAAGGCAAGCTGATCAATGTGGCAAAGAGCCGTGGCCGCAAAACCGCCATTGAGACTCTGGCCAAAAAGCTGGGTGAGACCGGTATTCCCGGTGCCAACAAAACTGTGTTCATCTGCCACGGCGATTGCCTGGAGGATGCTCAGTATCTGGAAAAGCTGGTTAAGGAAAAATACGGCGTCAAAAATGTGTTTATTTACTATGTGGGCGCAGTGATCGGATCCCACTCCGGCCCCGGCACCCTGGCTCTGTTCTACC
>JAZNHQ010000156.1:0-3705 GCA_045577035.1 Faecousia sp.
GGTAAGTGCGCCCAAATACCGGAAATCCAGGCTCATTAAGGGGCTTGGATGAAGAAAAAAGCAGAGAAAAAGACTATAATTTAGCGTTTTTACGCCTTCCCCTTAAATAACGCCATATAATCAGCGTTTACTACAGGGGAGCCTTAGAAGGAAAACTACAAAGTAAAGGAGATAAACTAAAATGGCAAAACAGCTTTTGGGTAAAGAAGTAAACGAGGCTCTGGTAGCGAACCTGCTGAGCCGCAGCGAAGCTCTGAAGGCTAAGGGCGTAGAGCCCTGCCTGGGCATTATCCGTGTGGGTGCAAGACCCGACGACCTGTCCTATGAGAAGGGCGCAATCAAGAAGGGCGAGACCGTGGGTATCGCTGTAAAGGTGTTCGAGCTGCCTGAGGATGCATCCCGTGAGGATGTGCTGGCTGTGGTGGATCAGGTCAACGCTGACAACACTGTTCACGGTGTTCTGATGTTCCAGCCCTTCCCCAAGCACCTGCGTGAGTATCAGCAGGAGATCTGCAACCGCCTGGATCCCAAGAAGGATATGGACTGTCTGACCGACCTGTCCAGCGCCGGTGTGTACCAGGGCCGCAGCGACCTGGGCTATGCTCCCTGTACCCCCTCCGCATGTATGGAGATTCTGGACTACTATGGCATCGACTGCAAGGGTAAGTCCGCTGTGGTCATCGGCCGTAGCCTGGTGGTTGGCAAGCCTGCTGCCATGATGCTGATCGGCAAGAACGCCACCGTTACCGTCTGCCACACCAAGACCGTGGACACTGCCGCTGTCTGCCGTGAGGCTGATATCATCATCTCTGCTGCCGGCGTGCTGGGCAGCCTGACCAAGGACTATGTCCGTCCCGGCCAGATCGTGATCGACGTTTCCATGAACTGGAATCCCGAGAAGATCACCTCCAAGGGTAAGGGCGGTATGTCCGGTGACGCTGTGTTCGAGGAAGTTGAGCCCATTGTTGAGGCCATTACTCCCGTGCCCGGCGGCGTGGGCGCTGTTACCACCACCGTGCTGATGAAGCATGTCATCGAGGCTGCTGAGAAGGCCTAACTGAAAAATACTGTCATTCTACGGCGCTTCCCCCTGTCCTTTGGACAGGGGGAGCGAAACAGGGATGACAGATAATTTTGACCTTTTTGGAGGTTTTTTACCATGAAAAAGTTAAATAATCTGTCCGAAAATAGCTTTTTAAAGCTGTTCTTCGCCTACATTTCCTTTGCCTTTATTCTGGCATCCTTCTTTATGCCCGGCGATCTGATTTCCGGCCTGGGCAAAATTTTGACCGGCACCTGTAAGGTGACCACCAACTATTTTGCTTTGGGCGGCTATGCAGCCACCTTCCTGAACATGGGCCTGGTGGGTCTGATCTGCACATCCCTGTGCTTCCTGCCCGGTGCAAAGGCCAACAATGTGACTACGCTGGCCGTGATTCTGACCATTGGCTTCGGTTCCTGGGGCATTAACCCCCTGAACATCATTCCTACCTTTGCCGGTGTGCTGCTGTACTGTTTGGTGAAGAAGGAAAAGCCCGGCGCCATGATCAACGCCATGATGTTCTCCACGGGTATTGCACCTCTGATCTCCGATCTGCTGCTGCGTTGGCCCAATGCAGAGGCCACCGGCTTCAGCTTCGGCGGCGTGCTGCTGGCTATCTTCGTGGGTCTGATCATTGGCTTCTTCCTGCCTGCAGGTTTGGCACATTCTCCTGCGGTACATAAGGGCTATGACCATTATTCCGCTGCTCTGCCCATCGGCATGACCGCATTCCTCCTGCGTGCTGTACTGTATAAGGTGTTGGGAGGCACGCTGCCTGCTGCACCGGCAGCTTCTACCCTGGAAGTGGCATCCTGGCCCATTGTAAATATCTTCTGCATTTTGGTGTTCGGTATCTGCATTGCAGTGGCTTGGTTCATGGGTTGCCGCCCGGCGGACTATCTGAAGGTGCTGAAGGATCCCGGCAAGGGTGTCAGCTTCTCTGCCACCTACGGCAATGCTCCCTTCCTGATGAATGTGGGCGTGTTCGGTCTGTTCATTGTGCTGTACTACAACTTGATCGGTGCCAGCTTCAATGGCGTGACCTTCGGCATTATTTTCTGTATGCTTTGCACCTGCAACTCCGGCTCTCACCCCGGCAATGTATGGCCCATTATGGTCGGCTACGTGATCACCAGCCTGCTGTGCGAATTGGCTTTTGTGGGAGAGACCTTTGCTTTGACCATTAACGCCCAGGCCATCGTGATCGGTCTGTGCTATGCCAACGGTCTGAGTCCCATTGCCGGTAAGTACGGCTGGGCATACGGCGTACTGGCCGGTGGTCTGCACTACCTGCTGGTTACATCTGTGCCGGATATGCACGGCGGCTTCTGCCTGTACAACGGCGGCTTCACCGCAGCGCTGATCTGTCTGATGCTGGTTCCCCAGCTGGAAAAGTTCTGCAAGACAAAAGAAGAGCGCAAGGCAGCCAGGGCTGAGAAAGAAGAAGTAAATTCCTGATAAACACACCACCCTCTGGGTATTTTGCTCAGAGGGTGGTATTTTTGTATCTAAAAGTAGCGGTTGCGTTTTGGAATATCTTATGCTATATTGATTTTAGAAATCCAAATTAAGGAGGGTTTATCTATGCAAATCAGAAAGATTTTGGCGATTTTTGCTGTTGTGATGCTTTTGCTTGCCACAATGAATGCCTGTGGGGCCAGCTCAGATAAGAAATCCGGCAGCTCCATATACGATGGAGAATCGGTTGCAGATCGAGCCCCCCAAGAGGGTTTATCCAAAACGGAAGAGACTGTTCAGAGCCAGACACCAGCCAACCAAAAGCTGATTCGCAAGGTCTATATGAATGCGGAGACAGAAGATATGGATGCGCTTTTGTCTCAGGTAGAACAACGAATCGCACAGCTGGGCGGCTATGTGGAAAGCCGGGAGATCTACAACGGCACTTCTCGTGGTAGCCAAAGCCGTTATGGCGATCTGACCATTCGTATTCCTGTGGAAAGTCTGGACCAGTTTGTGGATGGGGTGCAGGAGGTTTCCAACATCACATCCCTGCGGGAAACCACCGATGATGTAACACTGTCCTATGTGGCTACAGAAAGCCGGATTAAGGCATTGCAGACAGAGGAAGCCCGGCTGCTGGAATTGCTGGCGCAGGCAGAGAATATGGATGATCTGCTGACCGTAGAATCCAGACTGACGGAGGTTCGGACAGAACTGGAGCAGGTACAGTCTCAGCTGCGACTTTATGATAATCAGGTAAACTACGGAACAATCTACTTGGACATCACCGAGGTGGAGGAGTACACCCAGGTGGAGGAGCCAGAATCGGAAAATTTCTTTGTGCGAATCGGCAGCGGCTTTGTGAAAAGCCTGAAGAATCTGTGGAAGCTGCTCCGGGAATTGGTGATTTTCCTGGTGGTCAATCTGCCTTATTGGGTGGTTATTGGCTTGGTTGTATTTGTCGTGCGGATTATTCGCAAGGCCAGCAAGAAGAAAGAAAACTCCCGGAATTCTGAAAAGAAATGAAATAGATAGCAAAGACACCGGCCTTTGGCCGGTGTCTCAGTCTGTCAAAAAACTCTTTTTTGACAGACTGGCAGAGGTCACTAAAGCCGTCAAGACAAGCAACTCGCCCTCGTCGGCGTACAGGTGGTACGGTAGAGGGCGAGTTGCGCAGTAAGCCAAAACACCTTGCGTAGCAA
>JAZNHQ010000157.1:0-22123 GCA_045577035.1 Faecousia sp.
GTGACGGCACGGGCAATCTCCGACAGGCGGTCGCCGCCGCACTGGGGACAGGGTGCCGAGGCCATGCACTCTTCCAGTTCTTTCCGGGCAGAGTCCGACTGGGTCTCCTTATAACGGCGGGAAATATTGTTCAAAATACCCTCAAAGGGCTGCTCCAGCACGCCCATACCGTTGCCACGGTTATAGGTCATGCGCAGCTTCTCCCCTTTTGTGCCGTTTAAGATCACATCCATGGCCTCCGGGGAAAGGGTCTTCACCGGGGCGGTCAGTGAGAAATGATACTTTTGCGCCAGGGCTTCAAAATACATGCGGAAAATAGAATCCGTACGGGCACTTGACCAGCCGGAGGCTTGAATGGCGCCGTCAAAAATGGATTTTTCCTTATCGGGGATAACCAGATCCGCATCTGCCACCAGCCGATAGCCCAGGCCGGTGCAAGAGGGGCAGGCGCCGGCGGGATTGTTAAAGGAGAACATCCGGGGCTCCAGCTCCGTCAAGCTGATGCCGCAATCCTCGCAGGCATAATTCTGAGAAAAGGTCATTTCTGCCTTGGTGTCCGGCAGTTCAATGGTCACGAGACCACCGGAATGGGCGCAGGCTGTTTCAATGGAATCCGTCAGACGGCGGCGCTGGCCCTCCCGGATCACCAGGCGGTCTACCACCAATTCAATGGTGTGCTTCTTATTCTTTTCACAGCTGATCTGCTCGCTTAAATCATAGACAATGCCGTCCACGCGGACACGGGCAAAGCCGGATTTCCGGGCATCCTCAAAAACCTTGACATGCTCACCCTTCTTTTCCCGGATAATGGGAGACAGGACGATAAACCGGGTTCCCTCCCCCAAAGCTTCGATCCGATCTACGATCTGATCAATGGTCTGACGGCTGATCTCCTTACCGCATTTGGGGCAATGGGGCACGCCCACTCTTGCCCACAAAAGACGCAGGTAGTCATAGATCTCGGTTACCGTACCCACTGTGGAGCGGGGATTTTTGGAGGTGGTCTTTTGGTCAATGGAAATGGCCGGGGAAAGGCCGTCAATGGAGTCAACATCGGGCTTATCCATCTGCCCCAAAAACTGCCGGGCATAGGAGCTGAGGCTTTCCACATAGCGGCGCTGACCCTCTGCGTAAATGGTATCAAAGGCCAGGCTGGATTTTCCGGAACCGGACAGGCCTGTAAAGACCACCAGCTTGTCTCTGGGGATCTCAATATTCACATTTTTCAGGTTGTTTTCTCTGGCACCCTGAATGACAATCTTATCGTTCATAAAAAGCTCCTGCTTTCATAATTCGTATCCTATATTATACCACGGCTGCAGCTGTTGCACAAGTGCAAATTCATGCAAAATTCGATGCAGAAAAATGGTGACAAGTGGCAATAAATGTGATATATTGGAAGTAACAAACAAGGAGGTGCGCCATATGAACTTTTTGGAAGAGAGAATCGCAAAAGAAGGCATCGTCATGCCCGGTAATGTTCTGATCGTTGACAGCTTTTTGAATCATCAGATGGACATTGAGCTTTTGGAACAGATCGGTGCAGAATTCCACCGCCGTTTCCAGGATCGCCCCATTACCAAGGTGCTTACTATTGAAACCTCCGGTATTCCCGTGGCATATCCTGTAGCAAAGGCTTTCGGTGTTCCTATGGTCATCGCCAGACGGACGCAGGCCGCTAATATGGACACCGATGTCTATGTTGCCGAGCTCGACCCCGCGATTTATCCAAGCAAGGACACCGTGATCGTTGCCAAAAAGGCGCTTTCTCCTAAGGATCATGTGCTGATCATCGATGATCTGCTGGCCAACGGCGGCGCAGTACAATGTCTGATCTCCCTAGTAGAATCTGCCGACGCAACCGTGGAAGGCCTGGGCATCGCCCTGGAAAAAGGTTTTCAGGAGGGCGGCCATCGGATCCGCAACCTGGGCTACCGTCTGGAATCCCTGGCCATTATCGACGCCGTGGACGCAGGCACCGGCACTATCACTTTCCGCAACCAATAACGACTAACAAAGGACGGTACGAAACCATCAAAACGCGGTTTCGTACCGTCCCCCCTCTTTTTGTGCTATTCTACGCGATAGAAATACTCTGAAAAAACGCCGTTATAGTCGCTGACAACGCGCAGGATGTGACCGACACCCTCCACATATTCCAACTGCAGTACAAGAGAAGGCGGATCATATTCCGCGTCCGGTGGGAAGGTAATAAGACCGTCTTCAATGGTAGGCCGACAGGTAGCTCTGAGGGCACAGGAGGTGGAAAGCTGGCCGTCCGATTGACGGTAATACCATTCCTCATCTACCCTGCCCGTATCCCAGATAGTCAGAATACAGGAAAATTCCGAAGTGTCTACATATTGCCAACGACCAGTAAGTACCGAATCTAATTCCGTTTGATCAGTGACCGGCGGCACGGTATCGTCAGCATAAACAGGTGCTTCCGTATAGTTATAATCTTCCGTATCCTCAATATCGTCAATACTGTCGTCTGCAACAGGCTCGGTGAAATCGCCGGGTAAAATGATAACCGCCCCATTGGACAGCATTCCGTCCTTATAAACAATCTCCCCATCGGACAGCATTCCGTCCTTATAAACAACCTCCCCGTCGGGAATATCGCTCAGAATCAACTCCATACCTGCCCGGTCGGACTCTTGCTCCGGAGAAAAAATATCCATCTTCGAAAGCACAGAACAACCGCACAGCAGAAAAGCCAAAGCTGTCAAAACACAAATAATTTTCATAGGTGTACACCCCTTTCAAAGTAAATATATCACAGATTCCTATAAAACGCAAGTATTTGGAATTGTAGGACAGGGATGGTACTGTGTCCTACGATGCGGAAACTGCACAAAATGCCAGTGGTGCTGAAACCGGCAGTATCGCCTTTCGCAAGCAATAACGATTACAGGCCCGTGAAAATGCTTCACGGGCCTGTTTGTTATTGTTCTGTCAATTCCGGTGGATAGTGTCCGCACATGTCGTAGGAGATGTAAAACTGATCAAAATTGATGTCGGTAATGTCTTTTTTCTTAGGGTCATACGACACCGACACACTCAATGTTGCTCCATCGTCGTAACAGTATCGACCAAATAATCCTATCCATTCACCTTCCGTATAGTTGGTAAAATCAGATAAGCAATATAAAGGAATCGTCAGATCCCCCAGATTCACATCCATAAGGTATTGATCTCCCAGTTCGATATGCTCGACACTTTCAAAGATCTTAAATCGAAAAACCAAGCCTTCAACACTATACTCCATTATACATATAGCACCGTGGCCATCATCGGGCTTGTAGTATTCAAAGTCCGCTCTTGTATATTCTTCCTTGGATTGCAACATTTCTTTTGCTTCTTCATCCCATACAATGTATCCAACTTGAGATAGAAAACGACAGCAATACGCAAAATCCTCTTGCCGCATATCGAACTCATGCATAACAGTGCTATCCATTTCACTAAGCTTTTCCCGAAACAATTCACTTGATACCGTTGCCATTTCTGCCACGAGGTCAAGTCTGACAGGGCATTGCGAATTCGTCCGCGGATCATCTAGACAAGAAAGATTCGGGATTCTTACAGGCATACAATCCCCTCCCTGTAAATCTAGCGAATCTCCTTTTTTTGCATTTTCCGCAGCACTACACGCCGTAAGCAAGCACAGTAAAAATGCTACTCCAACGCACAAAAAACGCCTCACTCAACCAACTCCTCATTGCCAATATTCATACAGCTATTATCTGGGGACATTATTAGGACGAGGGACAGTACAGTGCCTAATCTCCCTGGCAGAATCCGTCGATGCTACCGAAAAAGGCCTGAACATTGTCCGTGAAAATGCTTCACGGGCCTGTTTGTTATTGTTCTGTCAATTCCGGTGGATAGTGTCCGCACATATCGTAGGATATGTAAAACTGATCAAAATCAAAGTCTGTATAGTCTTTTTCCACAGAAGACACATGGAGATAAAGCAAAGACTTATCTTCGAAGTAATATACCCCTCTATATATTCCATCCGCATGCGGAGATTCGTATAAAGGAACCGTAATATCACCTATTTCTGCGTTCATAACAAATTGGTTTCCGGAAAGATTAAGAGTCTTGCCGGTGTCAAACAGTTCAAAATAGTACCACACACCGTCTATATCGTAGATATATTCAACATGGGCTGGCTTTTCGCCATCAGGTTTATAATAAGAAAACTTTTCCTTGGCCGGTTTTCCCTCCGTCTGCCACTTTGTTCTCGCATCTGCTTTCAATCCAAAATACCCAACGCGCGCAAGGAATTGGCAACAATACACTAAATCATTTTGATTCGCGTTAAGCACACCAATATCGTCGAACAAATCGAGTGCGTGAAGCTTTTCTTTAAACGACTCACTCGGTAAAGTCGCCAGTTCAGCAAGCAAAGCACATTTGTCCGATTCACTGTATCCCACATGATTGACACTAGAGCTATAAAAAACATTGGGAACAGGCACAAATTTTTGCGTTGTTTCCTTCGTGCTTTGCGTCTGTTCAACTTCTCCGGAGCCTCCTTGGCAGGCTGAAAGAATACAGATCAGTATAGCAACCCATGCGCACATTGCTTTTTTCATTAACTCAGCTCCTCATTTATCAATGCCAAATCCATAGTATTCTGTATTTTATTATCGCAAGGAGTACAAAACGCATTATCCGAATTTACGTTAACAATATCCCCCAGCGATGTCATAACGCAACCTACTGATTCCTTTTGATTGCACTGAGCACATTCAACGTTAGAGCATTTATCCTCCTGATCGTTAAAACAGTACTGATCCACTGTTCCCAGCAGATGCGCAAACTCATGCAAAAGTGCATACGACCAAAAATCTTCTTTGTCTTTATCAGATTCTTCGGTATACCCCTCTGAAGCGGATCCGGTAGTCATAGAATAGGGAGTTATGACACATGTACGCAATTCATACTTAGCCTGAGGTATACCGCCAGTTTCATCGGTGAGCAGATGTCCGGTCCAAACAACATAGAAGTTATTCGCCTGTGCGCCAGAAACATTTGCATCTTGATATAATCCGTTTGTATAATCCTCACCGGACAAATGAAAGTCACTATGGGGGCAATCACTATTCAAGTGATCATAGGTTAAATCGCCTATATTCTCCAGATCATACTGCAGCATTTTACACTGATCTCCCGGCGAATTAACACCCAGTTCGTTGTATGCTTTATAAACTCCAATCACTTCAAGTCCATATTCCTCAAACAGAATATCCGCTATTGCTTCATGATAGGACCGTAATTTTTCTTTTATCAGGTCATCGCGAGATTTTCCCGGTGTTTCTGTTGAGTTTTTAATCAAAAAGCCCTGATCATAATAATGGGTCAATGTACACCGGTAGGTACCGCCAATTTGCACAAGACGGTCAGTCTGCAAACCACTGGTGCCACATCTGGCAGCAACCCACACATAACCTGAATTTCCACCAGCCGTCAGATTTCCGGTACTACTGTCAATGGTTGCAAGGCTTGTATCCAGTCCGTCCGTATCCGTCACACTATATACCAAGTCTTCATCCAGACCCAACGTAGTACTGTATACAACAGCCTCATAGTCCGCAGCGTGGTTTGTTCTAAGTATATCCGGCCCCTTTACCCAATAAATGCCTTCCAGTGTATCTCCAGTATATTCCTCAAACACCCATTTGCTGCGCAGGTCAGTGCCTGTTGTAAATGTCAGCTCTACACCGTTGGTAGTACTCTCCGGCGCAGAGAGATAACCGCTGCTGCCCAGCGTTTTATTTTGAATGGTAAAGTAATCACCGGACTGGGAGATATACCATCTCTGGTTGCTGGCTGTAGGATCAGTTTGAATAGTAGCTTCACCCGATGCGGTGCCGGAAAGACCCATCAGACAATTGGTCAGCGGACGAACGCTATAGCAATACTTCCCATCATCGGATGTGAGATATTCCACCTTGTAAAGCTGATTTCTGATATTCTCTGCACTGGTGTCTTTCGTGTTTTGTTCCAGAGCTGTACCGGCAAAAACGCCACCGGCGTGTGTAGTCATATATTTGGCGTTATTCGCGTTTTTGAGCCAATACACACCGCTTTCCAGTTTAACCGGAGTTACATACGACACCTCAATATACGGCCTGTATGAGTTGTTAGTCTCCTCATACGAGCAAAGAATCACAGAGTAATTTTCACCGTGGGAAGCACCGGCATCGACCAGGCCAATGCCATAATAATTCACTCCTGCATACCAATTATTCACTGTGGAAGCACTTGGTCTGTAAACAAGTTCTCCCGGAGAGGAGTACTTGCCAACTGCACCGAAGGCATAATCGGACCCGAAAACGCTGGTAGCCATTCCGTAATTAGTCTTTTGGGATGCAGAATTCCACGTTAAGGATCCTTCTTCCCATTCACTAGTCAGATAATGCCCATTTATCAGCATCCAGTTAGATTTGCAATAGTCGTTATAGTAGTAGGATATATGGATCTCGGCCGCTGTGACACTACTTCCATAAGGCAAAGTCGGCAAATATGGCCTTAGGTAAGTCTTTGCTGTAGCATACATAGACGGAGATCTTGTAACCCACAGACGAGAATAGTATCCATAATTATTCGTTGGGTAAGCCGATGTAATAAATGTGTCATGGAACACAGTAGTCCCTTGTATCGTCGGATCTATTACTACAGGAAACACTCGTTCCTCTGCATTGATCCACTGCGCATCCGCTGTCACGGTCAGGTAATACTGCCCCGACGATTCTGTCAACTGGTATGTAACCGCCTCAGAAAGTATATCATTGGCATCATACATAAAGGGTGCGGGAATCTGATAGCACTCCTCATTGCTGACACTATTATATAGGACAACTGTGCCACAGTCAAGCATTGCAGGATATAAACCATCCAAATCCAATAAAAATCGGTAGCTGTAACTGTCTGCTTTGGCATTAATAATGATGTTTTCCTTTACGTCGTTTCCGTCCAAAACATACTCAATATCTGTATCGGGCAGCACATTCTCGTACATCACTGATACAGCAGAATATACTGCTCCACCAGGATCAAAATTATCAGAAACCGACATTGTCTGCAGCGGTTCAGGATTCGTAACCACAGCAGTTGAGGACGTATTGCCTACGGACATTGCAACTAACCCAGAATTAGAACTGTTAGCAATTAGGTTTAAAGAAACTGATGTGCCATTCTCGTTGAGTGTAACCAAAGGCTGTCCCGCAGTATATGCCGGAGCAAAACTTGTCCGCTGATCTAGGCTAGTATACGCTTGAATTCCTTTTGTGCTAGTAAGGGATAAGGAATTATTGATATCCTGCCATTTTCCGTTATTATCCAGGCGGTGAACAGGGCGTCCATAGTGCACAGCCTTGCGAGTGCCGTCTCCCATATCAAAATGCTTCACACATTCTTCGCGCAAGTCTACAATTTCGCAGATCACAGTATCGGTTTCAGATTGTATCTCTTCCGTGTCCAAAGCGTTTACTGCGGGAAGCAGACCCAAGAACAAAGCTATACACAACAGTACGGCTACCGCCCAATTACAAACTATTTTCTTCATTATAATGTCCTCCTATTTTGGTATTTACACAATATAAATTCTATATTGCTACACTATAATTCTTACATGGGTATTGTTATTCTGTCAAGCAAACGCCTTACGACATATTTCGACATTAAAGCATGTATGCATTGCTTTGAGTCAGCAATTTGTATAAACGCCCGCAGGTTTTCTTTGTTTTTTTGTTGCAATTTCTGTTCTTTTTTGGTTGCATTTTATATGGCCTTAATGGTATAATAATGATGTATGTTTTGCTTAGTACGCACATACAGAAATAGAAAAAAGCGAGGTATTACTTAAGATGATAGCATACGGTGAGAACATCAAGGTATTCTGTGGCAACTCCAACCCCGTTTTTGCACAGACAGTTTGTAAGGAGCTGGGCATTCCTCTGGGTAACAGCGAAGTCAAGACCTTTGCCGATGGCGAAGTATCTGTTTCCCTGAAAGAAACCTGCCGTGGTGCAGACGTATTTCTGATCCAGTCTACCTGTAAGCCTGTCAACGACCATCTGATGGAGCTGCTGGTTATGATCGACGCATGCCGCCGTGCATCTGCCGGTCGTATTACTGCAGTAATCCCCTACTTTGGCTACGCCCGTCAGGATCGTAAGGCCAAGAGCCGTGACCCTATCTCTGCTAAGCTGGTAGCCAATATGCTCACCGCTGCAGGTGCAGACCGTGTGCTGACTATGGACCTGCATGCCTCCCAGATCCAGGGCTTCTTTGATATCCCTGTGGATCATCTGCTGGGCAACCCCACTTTCGTTCAGTACTACCTCGATAAATTCCCCGAAGAACAGTATGACCATGACCAGTTCGTAGTTGTCTCCCCCGATGTGGGTTCCGTGGCTCGTGCCCGTGCATTTGCTTCCAAGGTACACATGGGCCTGGCTATTGTAGATAAGCGCCGCCAGAAGGCCAACCAGTGCGACGTTATGAATGTCATCGGTGATGTTAAGGGCAAGACTTGCATTCTTTATGATGATATGATCGATACCGCAGGCTCTTTGTGCAATGCCGCTGCTGCTCTGGTTGAGGTCGGTGGTGCTAAGGCTGTATACGCCTGCGCTACCCATGGCGTTCTGTCCGGCCCCGCCTTTGAGCGAATCAACAACAGCTATATCCAAGAAGTGGTTCTCCACAACACCATTCCTGTGGATAACACCCTGTGCCCCAAGATCAAGCAGCTGGATGTTGCTCCTATCTTCGCAAGAGCCATTGAGCATGTCCACTGTGGCACATCCATTGCCGATCTGTTCTGATGTTTGGTAAAAACAAAGCTGAGAACTGGCTGATCGTGGGTCTGGGCAACCCGGGCAAGCAATATGAGCGCACACGCCACAACTGCGGCTTCCGGGCGCTGGATGTAATTGCCCAAAAGCTGGGCTGCAAGATCGACAAGGGCAAGTTCCAAGGTCTGTACGGACAGGTCACCTACGGTGGCGGAAAGCTGTTTTTGCTGAAACCCCAGACTTTTATGAATCTGTCCGGACGGTCTGTGCTGCAGCTGAGTGCCTACTATAATATTCCTCCCCAGCGGATCATCGTTCTGTTCGATGACATTTCCCTGCCTCCCGGAAGGCTGCGGATCCGCGGTGACGGCTCTGCAGGCGGTCACAACGGTATCAAATCCATCATCCAGGAGCTGGGCAGCCAGGAATTCCCCCGGGTGAAGATCGGCGTTGGTGCCAAGCCCCATCCGGAGCAGGATCTGGCCGATTGGGTGCTGTCCACCTTCTCCGCCGCCGAGGAAAAGAATCTGCAATTTGCATTGGAAAATGCCGCCGATGCTGCCCTGTGCATCATCGACAAAGGCATTTATGAAGCTGCCAACCGCTTTAACGGCAGTCAGCCTAAATAAAGAAACAATACGGAAAGGGGGGTATTTTCCCCCTTTCCTCGTTCTTGCGTGGAGCAAAAATCATTTGTGAGGTAAGTATGGAAAACCTTTTGGCTGTACTAAAGACCATGCCAGAATACTGCGGCGTCCTGGATTGCATCGACAAACACCAGGCCTGCGCCATTACCGGCATCGGACAAATCAACCGTAGCCACATGATCGCGGGATTACGGTTGCATACAGACCGCCCCATTGTGGTACTGTGCCAGGATGATATGGCGGCGCGCAGGATCCAGGAAGATCTGAAAGCTTTTTGCGCCCAGGAGTTCCCTGTGCTGCCCAGCCGTGAACTGACACTGTACGACAGCGCTGTGGTATCCAGAGCCTGGGAGCAGAAACGGCTGCGCCAAATGTACGATTTGGCAACCGGCAACACCCAGCTTCAGATCATGTCCTGGGAAGCTATGAGCCAACGAACCATGCCCCCTGCCATACTGCAAAATGCTACTTTTCGCCTGGAAGTGGGAAAAGAGTATGCTCTGAATGATCTGCTGCACCGTCTGTCCGGTGCAGGCTACAGCCGCTGCGCCATGGTAGAAGGCCCCGGTCAGTTTGCTGTCCGCGGCGGCATTTTGGATGTGTTCTCCCCTGCCGCTGATCAGCCCATCCGTGCAGAATTCTTCGGCGACGAGCTGGACACCATGGGCTATTTTGATCCGGATACCCAGCGGCGCACACAGAATGTAGACTGCCTGACCGTTCTGCCTGTTGGTGAGACGCAGCCCCGACTGCACCCGGAGGGCTTGGAGGGTCTGTGCGCGGATATCCGCAATCTGATCGCCCGCCAGCGCAGAAGAAAGAATATCAACGAAGCGCTGATTAAAACCCTGGAAAAGGATCTGGAAAAATACGAAAACGATGTTTCCCATGCTGCCTCTGACCGGTACATGGGACTGATCTATAAAGAATTTGTCACTGCTGCGGCCTATATCCCCCAAAATGCCATTTTGATTCTGTGCGATCAGAGCAGTCTGCACCGCTCTGCCCGTTCCCGGGTGGAGGAGATCGGTATGCAGCTTGACAGCTTGCTGCAGGGCGGCCTGGTTGCCGGTGAGCTGTGCGATTATGTATGGCAATGGGAGGATTTCAGTGGGTTTCTTGCCGGTCGCACAGTGGTCTATATGGACTCCTTCAGCGGTGCCGCATACCCGGAGGATTGTCCTCCCAAGCAGCTGTATCCCATGACCGCCAAGCAGCTTCCCGGCTATGGTGGCAGCCTGGATACTGCGGTCGGAGATCTTGCCCACTATCAAAAAATGGAATTCTCCAGCCTGGTGCTCTGCGGCAGCCGCAGACGCGCCGAGCTGTTACAGGAAATGATCAATAATAAGGGTCTGTCCTGTTT
The DNA here is from genome assembly GCA_045577035.1 of Faecousia sp. Taxonomy (GTDB): domain Bacteria; phylum Bacillota; class Clostridia; order Oscillospirales; family Oscillospiraceae; genus Faecousia. The sequence goes on from JAZNHQ010000157.1 coordinate 10,830, forward strand.
TCTTTGTATCCCCTTAACCTCCATGCCCCGCCCCGGACAGATCCTGCTGTCCGAGGGCACACTGCCCTACGGCATGGAATACCCCAATGCCAAGCTGGCAGTGATTTCTGAAGGTCAGCTGCTGGCCAAAGGGCAGCCCAAACGCAAGCCCAAGAAAACCGCTACCAACCGGCAGAAGCTCAATTCCTTCACAGATCTGGCGCCCGGAGATCTGGTTGTCCACGAAAACTACGGCATTGGCCGTTTCGTAGCCATGGAACAGATCAAAATGGACGGCGTGATCAAGGACTATGTGAAGATTGCCTACCAAGGCAGCGACACCTTGTTCGTCCCAGCTTCTCAGCTGGACATGGTCAGCAAGTATATCGGTAACGGCGGCGAAGATGCCAACGTAAAGCTGAACAAAATCGGCTCTGATGCCTGGCAGAAAACCAAGACCAAGGCCAGAAAGGCCGCCAAGGATATGGCTGCCGAGCTGATTCAGCTATATGCCGCCCGGCGGCAGCAGGAAGGCTTTGCCTTTGCGGCAGATTCGCCCTGGCAGCTGGAATTTGAAGACAATTTCCCCTACCCGGAAACAGATGATCAGCTGCGCTGTATCGCAGAGATCAAATCCGATATGGAATCGCCCACTCCCATGGATCGGCTTTTGTGCGGCGATGTGGGCTTCGGTAAGACCGAGGTGGCCATGCGTGCGGTTATGAAGGCGGTTATGGACGGCAAGCAGGTTGCCATTTTAGTGCCTACCACCGTTTTGGCACAACAGCATTATAACACGGCCATTTCCCGCTTCCGTGGTTTCCCGGTGAATATTGATATGCTCAGCCGATTCCGCACACCCACCCAGCAGAAGCGCACCTTGCAGAATCTGCGTGCGGGCCAGGTGGATCTGATCATCGGCACCCATAAGCTGCTGCAAAAATCCGTGGAATTCAAGGATCTTGGTCTGCTCATCGTGGACGAAGAGCTGCGCTCCGGTGTCAGCCACAAGGAACGGCTGAAGGAAATTTCCAAGGGCGTGGATGTGCTGACCCTGTCCGCAACACCCATCCCCCGAACACTGAATATGGCACTTTCCGGCATCCGGGATATGTCCACCATCGAAGAGCCCCCGGCTGACCGATACCCGGTGCAAACCTTTGTGATGGAGCACAGCAATGCGGTGCTGGACGATGCCATCCGCCGGGAGGTGGAGCGGGGCGGCCAGGTATATTATCTGCACAACCGTGTGGAATCCATCGAGCAATGCGCCTCTGCTCTGAAACGGCGCATCCCCGGCTTAAGCGTGGCCGTTGCGCACGGAAAAATGGGCGAGGATGCCCTGGGCGATGTGATGCACGCCATGGCAGACGGCGAGATCCAGGTATTGGTGTGTACCACCATCATCGAGACCGGCCTGGACATTCCCAACGCCAACACTCTGATCATCGAAAATGCCGACAGATTCGGTCTTAGTCAGCTGCATCAGCTGCGGGGTCGTGTTGGCCGTTCCACCCGGCATGCCTACGCCTATTTCACCTACCGACCGGACAGAGCCTTGACGGAGGTTGCCGACAAGCGGTTATCCGCCATCCGTGACTTTGCCGAGTTCGGCTCCGGCTTCAAGATCGCCATGCGTGACCTGGAGATCCGTGGTGCAGGCAATCTGTTGGGCGCAGAGCAATCCGGTCATATGATGTCCGTGGGATACGATATGTATTTGAAGCTGCTGGACGAGGCCGTGCTGGAAGAGCGTGGCGAAATGCCCAAGGCACCGGATTGTACCGCAGATCTGAATGTGACCGCCAATGTGGATAAGGACTATGTTTCCCGGGGCGAGGAACGGATGGATCTTTACCGGCGTATGGCTGCTATCCGCAACCAGGAAGATGCAGACGACCTGCTGGATGAGATCATCGACCGTTACGGCGAACCGCCCAAGGGCGTTTTGAATCTGGTGGAGATCGCTCTGCTGCGTGCCAACGCTCGAAAGGTAGGCATCACAGAGATCCGACAGAAGGCATCCGATGTGCAATTTGTATTGGTGAATATGAATTTTGAAGCCATTACTGCCCTGTGTGCAGAAACGGAGTATAAGAACAGAATTCAGTTCGTTGCCACCGCCAAGGAGCCCACCCTGCGCCTGCGTTTGGCACCGGGAATCGACAGTCTTCGGCAGTCCAAAATATTCATCGAACATTATCAAAGAATTGTTAACACTTTGTAACTTGAAATTGCATATATTTATGTTACAATGTTCCCACTGTTTCGCAGAAATGGAGTGAGATAAATGGCGAAAAAGAAAACGAATAACGAAGTGAGCGAGATCGAGCAGAGCTACAAAAGCGTTGCCGGAAAATACGCAAAAAAATCCTCTTCCGGCAAGGGCGGCATCATTGCGATGATTAGCTGCTCTGCGGTGCTGGTTTTGATCATTGCCGCATTTGTTCTGCTGTACTTCTTCCCCGATATCCTGAATCCCCAAAAAATTGAATCCAATGTCAGTGTGGCAGGTATCGATCTGGGCGGCATGACCCGCCGGGAGGCCATCAGCGCTGTCAAGGACAAACTGGGCAGCAGCTATGCGCAAAATACACTGACCATCACCGCCGGTGATACCACCGTGGAATTGACCCCGGAGCTTTCCGGTGCTGACCTGGATGCTGAGGCTCTGGTAGATGCCATTCTGGAAGCCAATACGGATGCGGAGAATTTTGACATTATTCCCTATCTGAATCTGAACGAGGATGCCATCCGGGCCGAGCTCAATACCATCGTAGAAGCCAACGAGAGCGAATTGGTGCTGACCACCTATGAGGTTACCGGCACCTATGATCTGGCGGCCGAAACTACCGATATGCTCTTGCGCGTAATGATCGGTCACCCCGGCATCAACGCCAATATGGAGCTGCTTTATGAGGCAGTTTTGGATGCATACCGCACCAATAATTTCCAGGTACAATACGATCTGCGTGTAGTGGATCCCGAGCTTCCCGACCTGCAATCCATCCTGGATGAGCATGGTGTTGCCCCTGTGGATGCCGTTATGGACCCGGAGACCTTCAAGGTTTCTGACCATGTTGTAGGTGTGGGCTTCGATGTAGAAGTAGGCAACGCACTGCTGGCCGACGCACAGTTTGACAGCACTGTGGAGATCCCCTTCCAGATCCTGCAGCCGGAAAACACTACCGAATCCGTCAGCTCTGTGCTGTTCCGTGACGAATTGGGCAGCTACACCGCCCGATCCGGCAGCAAGCCCGGAGGACGAGATGTTAATCTTGATCTTTCCTGCAAAAAGATTAACGGCACTATCCTGTATCCCGGCGATCTGTTCGACTATAACAAAGCGCTGGGCAAGCGTACCCCGGAAGCCGGATGGAAAAAGGCTGACGGCTATCTGGGCGGCGAAACGGTTTCCGAATACGGCGGCGGCATTTGCCAGGCCTCCTCTTCGCTGTACTACTGCACACTGATTGCAGATCTTGAGGTAGTTACCCGGGTGAATCACGGTTATGTTTCCTCCTATATGCCCTTAGGCATGGATGCTACTGTCAGCTGGGGCGGCCCCGATTTCCGCTTCCGCAATAACACCGAATATCCCATCAAGATCGTTGCCTACGCCTCCGGCGGCAGCACTACCGTTAAGATCATGGGCACCGACACCAAGGATTACTATGTTAAAATGGAATACGCCGTTCTTTCCCGGACACCTTTTGAAACCGTGTACGAAGAGATGACCCAGGAGGAGGCCGGCGACCGCACGGACGGTCAGCAGATCGTTTCCGGTTACACCGGGCATAAGGTTGTTACTTATAAATGTAAGTATAACAAAGAAACCAACGAACTGATCTCCAGAGAACAAGAGGTCGTCTCCAACTACAACAAACGCGACCGTGTGCTGGTGAAGATCGTAGAAGCCACTGATCCCACAGAGCCCAGTGAGCCTACAGCTCCTACCGAGCCGTCTACAGAGCCTACCACCCCCACGGAACCCACAACCCCCACTGAGCCCTCTACCCCACCCACTGAGCCGTCTGTTCCCCCTACGGAGGAAACAGCACCCATTCCCGGCTCCGGCGGAGATATTACCGAAGGATAACAAAATGAGCAGATGCATTTCGCATCTGCTCATTTTTACATCGGTTTAATATCAAGGTGGTAGTCAATCGTACCGGCGGAGCTTTGCTCGATCTCGATCCGGTAGTCCAGATCCACAACGCCCCCCTGCTCTGACAGGTCGCACTGGATCCGGGTGGCGCAGACGGTGATCAGCAATGCGCCAAAATCCATCTGATATAGGGATTCATGGGGCTTCCCCAGGCTGAAAACCATTTGTGATTTTAGGCTTCCTGTTCTTGTCAGCACGATTCTGTCGGGCTGAATCAAGAAGCTGGTGGTCACGCCCTCCATACCGGTCAAGCTGGTTTCCTGGTACAGGATCTCCCATCCGTTTTCCAGCTTCTCCAGAGTGCCCTCCGTCACCAGCTCGATCACCTCGGGCTCCTGGTCCATATAAGACTGCCTGCCACGAATGGAAAGCATTACATTCTGTTTCACGCAAATGCCTCCATTGCCAGCTGCAACAGCTTGTCGATCAGCTGATCATAGGGAATTCCGCTGGCAGCAAAAAGCTTGGGATACATGGAAATGGAGGTAAAGCCGGGAATGGTGTTGATCTCATTGAACACCACACGCGCATCCTCGTAGGTCACGAAGAAGTCCACACGGCTCAAGCCCTTACAGCCAATGGCGCTGTAGATCTTCACTGCCTGTTCCCGAACGATCTCAGATACATCTTCATCAATTCGGGCAGGGATATAGGCCACAGAGGTATCTGTAATATATTTGGTTTCGTAATCGTAGAACTCCGCACCGGAGTCGATCTCGCCGCAGACAGATGCTACGGGGCTGTCATTGCCCATAACTGCAACCTCGATCTCCCGGCCGTGAATGAATTCCTCCACCAGGATCTTATGGTCGTATTTGCCTGCCTCCAGCAGTGCATTGTACAGCTGCTGACGGTCAGCAGCCTTGGAAACGCCCACAGAAGAACCGGTGCCTGCAGGCTTAATAAACACAGGATACGCAAACTTTGCTTCCACGCTGTCCAGCAGGGCATCCATACGATGATTCAGATCCTCACTGTGGATCAGAATCCATGCAGCCTGAGAAACGCCTGCACTATCCGCCACCAGCTTGGTCAGTGTTTTGTCCATAGACACGGCAGATTCTGCCACATGGGGGCCCACATAGGGAATTCCCGCCATCTGCAGCAATCCCTGCATAGCACCGTCTTCGCCGTTTTCGCCGTGCAGCACCGGGAACACCACATCAATGGAATCATATTCCACACGATCTTCCACGAAGCGCATAAGACCCTGTCCTCTGACAGGAGAAATGGCCGCGCAGCAGTTATCCGGATGCTCCAGCCAGCTGCCATCGGGCAGCATGGAATAATCCTCGCCGCCAAACAGGATCCACTGGCCTTCCTTGGTAATGCCAACAGGGAAAATTCGATACTTTTCCTTGGACATGTTATTCAGAACAGACTCTGCGCTGCGTAAAGAAACCTCATGCTCGGGGCTGATGCCGCCGAAGAGGACACATACATTCAGCTTACTCACAAAATCGCCTCTCTTTTCATCCCTAATTATTTCAGCAATGCCTCACCGGCACGGTAAATATCGCCTGCACCAACGGTCAGCAGCACATCGCCCTCCTGGGCAATGCTGCGCAGCTGCTCCGTAACCTCCGGCAAGGTGGCGCAATAAATGCTGCCAGGCACCAGCCGTGCCAGGTCGGCAGAGGAAATACCCACTGTATTGCGCTCTCTGGCCGCATAAATTTCTGCGATCAGTACCACATCGGCCTTTTTCAGCTCACGGATAAAATCAATAAACAGTGCCTTGGTGCGGGTGTAGGTATGGGGCTGGAAAGCCAGCACCAGGCGCTTATGTTCCATAGTGCGTACCGCTTCAATGGTGGCTGCGATCTCATCCGGATGATGCGCATAATCATCGTACAGCATGGCACCGTTGACCATTCCCTTAAACTGCATACGACGGTTTGCGCCGCCAAAGGTAGCCAGACCGGCTGTAACCGCTTCTCCGGGAATGCCCAACATCCATGCAGCACCGGCAGCAGCCAGCGCATTACAGGCATTGTGCTTTCCCAGTACCTTAAGATCCAGATGGCAGTAGAACTGATCATCGCAGATCACATCAAAGTGACGCCAATCGGCACTGATATTGGCCGCATGGATTCGGTTGGAATCCTTCAAGCCAAAGGAAATATATTCCAGTCCCATAAGGGTCTGCACCACATGGGGATCGTCACCGTTGGCCAACACACCGCCGGAGGACAGCAGCGCAAATTTACGGAAGGATTTCTGCACATCCTGCAGATCCTTGAAGTAATCCAAATGATCCGCTTCCACATTCAAGATCACGGCCAGTGTGGGGAAGAAGTTTAAGAAAGAGTCGCAATACTCACAGCTCTCCAAAACAATAGTATCCCCTTTGCCCACCCGGTGTCCCGCGCCCAGCAAAGGCAAAAATCCACCGATCATAACCGTGGGATCTTTTTCCGCAGCCATCATGATATGGGTCATCATGGAGGTGCAGGTGGTCTTGCCATGGGTGCCGGAAATGCAAACAGCGTTTTTATACGCCTGCATGATCACACCCCAGGCCTGTGCCCGTTCAAACATGGGAATTCCCAGGCTGCGTGCAGCCGCAACCTCAGGATTATCATTATGAGCAGCCGCGGTGCGGATAATACAATCCGCGCCCACAACATTTTTCTCACTGTGTCCAATGGAAACCTGAATGCCTTTAGCAATCAGCTCATCAGTGGAGACTGAGGAATTCATATCCGAGCCGGTCACATGAATGCCCATGCCCTGCAGCACAAGACCCAGGGGGCGCATGGACACACCGCCGATACCCACAAGGTGTACATGCTTGCCGGGTTGCAGATAGCCCTTCAATTCTTCGCTTCTATTTTTCATTCGGTATTCTCCTCCGAATATTATATTTATCTTATTTATTATACATGATTGTGGCTGTATTTACAACCGTAAAAAACTCGGCATTTTACCCAAAAAGCCGCGTTTATCTGCCTTTTATATACAATCGTTCATGGCTTACAAACATAACCGCCAGTACAAACAGCATAACAAGCGGCAAAGTCCAAATGCCGGTCAGCTCTGCCAGAACGCCAAATACAGGCGGCATAAGGCACATACCCACATAGGCGCTGGCCATTTCAATGCCAATGATGGCCTGGGAGCGCTCTGCACCAAAGATTGCGGGAGTGGAATGGATGATGCAGGGATAGATGGGCGCACTGCCCAAGCCCACCAACACAATACCGGCAACTGCGCCATAAAGCCCCAGGGGCACCAGCATGACCAATAGCCCCAGGATGATTCCACCCATACCCAAACGCACCAGCTGCCGATTTGTAAAGCGGACAGTCAAAAATCCGTTCACTGCACGACCCAGGGTAATACCCAAATAATACAGCGCCGCCAGGCTGGCAGAGGTTTCCGCGCTCATGTGCAGGTAGCCGTAAAAATAGCTGCCTGCCCACTGCCCCAGAGTCTGTTCCAAGGCGCAGTAACAGAAAAATGCCAAAAACACCGGCTTGGCACCGGGCAGCTTCACCACCTGTCTGAGTTTCAGCGGCTTTGCGGTGACCTGCTCTTCCTGGTGGACGCCCTTCCATATTTTTAATGTGAACAGCAAAGAGATCACAAGCACAGCCTGGGCGATTCCAATGAACAAATAGCCCTTGCCCCAATGCAGGCCACCGGACATGACCGCACCCATAATGTAGGGACCGGACGCAGCGCCCACGCCCCACATACAATGAAGCCAGCTCATATGCTTACCGGAATAGTGGATGGCAACATAATTGTTTAAGCAGGCATCCACGCCGCCGGCGCCCAAGCCGTAAGGGATCGCCCACAGGCACAAAAGCCAGAAGCGATCCGCAAAGGCAAAACCGAACAATGCCAATGCCGTTAGACCAACACTAAATACGGTGATTTTTCCCGTGCCGAAGCGACGGGTCAGCGCATCGGAGTACAAGCTTGCCACCACAGTACCTACGGAAATGATCAGACTGGCCACGCCAAGCAGCGAAACACTCAGCCCCATCTCCAACCGAATAGCAGGCCAGGCAGCGCCCAGCAATCCGTCGGGTAAGCCCAGGCTGATAAATGATATATAAATAAGGAGCAATAACAAATGCACCAATGCGCTCACCTCTTTCTGCTTCTTTATATCACATCCGGCGTATTTTGTCCAGTGACGGGTGAGCAAAATATGCAGTTATGCATTCTGTGTTGTATATTTATTCATCGTATCCACAAGTTTTTGTATAGTTTTCAGCATATTATCCTGTTTTAAACAATCCATTTAACTCATTATTGTGCATTTTTAACTATTGACGATGTATATTTTGCGAGTTATAATACATCCATAAATTTCCCGGCACCCCGGGAGCAGAAAAGGAGAGTAAAACTATGAAAAAGATTCTTGCTTTGGTTTTGTCCATCATGATGGTTATCGGTCTGTTTGCTGCTTGCGGCGAAGAGAAGGCTGATGACAAGACCAGCCCTGAGACTACAGAAGCTTCCGAGCCCGCTGAGACCACCGAGGCTACAGAAGAGCCCACTGAAGAGGCTGCTGCTTTCACCACCGTTACCGAAGGCAAGCTGACCATGGCTACCAACGCTTACTTCCCCCCCTACGAGTACTTTGAGGGTGAGCAGATCGTTGGCATCGACGCTGAGATCGCTGCTGCCATCGCTGAGAAGCTGGGCCTGGAGCTGGTGATCGAGAACATGCAGTTCGATTCCATCATCACCGCTGTTAGCGAAGGCGCTGTTGACTTTGGTCTGGCCGGCATGACCGTGACCGACGAGCGTCTGGAGCAGATCAACTTCACCATCAGCTACGCTTCCGGCGTTCAGGCTATCGTGGTTAAGGAAGGCTCCCCCATCACCTGCGTTGACGACCTGTATGCTGACGGCGCTGCTTACAAGGTAGGCGTGCAGCTGGGCACCACCGGTGACATCTATGCTACCGACGATTTTGGCAGCGACCTGGTTACCCAGTTTGCTAACGGCAACGAAGCTATCCTGGCTCTGACCAAGGGCGATGTTGACTGCGTCATCATCGACAACGAGCCCGCTAAGGCTTTCGTGGCTGCTAACGAGGGTCTGGTCATCCTGGAGACCTCCTATGCTGACGAGGATTATGCTGCTTGCATCGCTAAGGGCAACGACGCTCTGCTGGAAGCCATTGACAACGCCATCATGGAGCTGACTGAGGACGGCACCATCGACGCCATCATCGAGAAGTACATCCCCGCTGAATAAGCTATATACGAAAAATAGGAATGCTGGTCATTCCTATTTTTCTTGTGTACCCAAACTTCCCCCTACTCTATTCTCACCAAAGGAGGCGATGTGTTGAAACAGGCATTTTTGAAGTATCGCGTATTATGGATCAGCTTGATCCTGGTATTGATCGTGGGCGTGGCACTGTATTTTGCCTTCAACGCCGGAAACCAGCAGGTTTCTAATAAGATCAGCAAAGCCCAGGCACAGCAGATCGTTGACGATACGTTTAATGGAATTGCCAAATCCACCGCCAAGGGTGCAGGCATTATCATGGATGCCTGTACCATTACCGTAAACAAAGTTGAATACGGCAATCAGAAAGATGTGATCCTTTCCTGTTCCTATGAGGCACTGGATGTAAAGGGCGCTCTGCTTGACAAGATCGACAGCATCATGCAAGATGCCTACGCTTTTTATCAGAGCAACGAGGATGCAGGCAAAAAGACCAACGCCACTAAGGTGAATCTCCATGTCAAAAGCAGCATGGTAGAGTATTTGGAGACTGCCCAACCGGTACAAGGTACCATCACACTGTATATCTACGAGACCAAGAACGGCATGCAGCTGTATCTGAGTGACGAAGCCGTGGACACAGTTACCGGCGGTTTGATCTCCGTGACCAATGCCATTAAGAATACCACTTCCGTGGAGTACAATGGTGAAACCGTAGATATTGCCACCAAGAACACTCTGCGCACCGGCATTGCAGACTGCATCTCACTGGAGAACTATTCCAGTGAAAAGCCCATGACCGGCAATGCTCTGCAGGTGGCCTGGGAAGAGTTTAAGGCAGATTTCAAGCTGAACTTTATTGAAAAGAACCGGTGGAAGTATCTGACCGACGGTCTTATGACCACGCTTTCCATTACCTTCCTGGCTGCAATCTTTGGTATTCTGTTGGGCTTTATTGTGGCGGTAATCCGCTGTACCAATCAGATGACCGGCAAGCTGAAGCTGATCGACGGTATTTGCAGATTGTATCTGACCGTTTTCCGGGGCACCCCTGTGATGGTTCAGCTTCTGATCCTGTACTTCGTCTGCTTACTGCCCATCGGTGTAGAAAAGTTCCCCGCAGCCGTGATCTGCTTCGGATTGAACTCCGGTGCCTATGTGGCCGAGATCGTCCGTGGCGGTATCATGAGCGTGGATAAAGGTCAGATCGAAGCTGGCCGCAGCCTGGGCTTTAACTATGTACAAACCATGGTGAATTTCGTCGTTCCCCAGGCATTCAGAGCCATTCTCCCCTCCTTGGCCAATGAGTTCATTACATTGCTGAAGGAGTCCTCTGTGGCATTCTATATCGGCGTTGCCGATCTGACCCAGGGCGGCTTGCGGATCCGTTCCGTGACCTACAGTAACTTCATGCCTTTGATCGCCATTGCCGTTATCTACCTGGTACTGGTTATGATTCTGACCAAGCTGGTCAGTCTGCTGGAAAGGAGGTTGGCTAAGAGTGAGCGCTAATAATGAGGTTTTGATCGAGGTAAAAGATCTTCACAAATCCTTCGGGGATTTAAATGTATTGGACGGTATCGACATTAATATCAACCGTGGCGATGTTATGGTGGTGGTGGGCCCCTCCGGCTCCGGCAAATCCACTTTCTTACGCTGCTTGAATCGCTTGGAGGAGTCCACCGGCGGAAGCATTATTTTCAACGGTGTGGACATTACCGACAAGAAGACCAATATTGACAAGCACCGTCAAAAAATGGGCATGGTGTTCCAGCAGTTCAACCTGTTCCCGCACCTGACCATTATGCGTAACTTGACCATCGGCCCCATGAAGCTGTTGGGTAAGTCCAAGGCTGAGGCCGAGCTGAAGGCCCAGGAGCTGCTGAACAGGGTTGGCTTGGGCGACCGTGGCAATTCCTACCCCAAGCAGCTTTCCGGCGGACAGAAGCAG
>JAZNHQ010000158.1:0-7538 GCA_045577035.1 Faecousia sp.
ACCACATAATCCAAAAGGCACATCACAACCGCCTTGCCGATCATCGCTCCATCCCCGAAGAAGCCGGGCAGGAAGGCGGACGCCACCGTCTTTGCCCCCAGGGCCATCTCCAGAAGAGAATAGGTAAAGCAGGCCAAAAGACCCCATTTCATCCCGTGGCGGTAGCCAATCAGCACCACCGGCAGCATACTCACCACGGTGATCTGACCGCCGAAGGCCTGCTCCGGGATCAAAAGCTTACTGAGAAGCTCCAGTACGATGGCCACCGCCAAAAGCATTGCGCTTTCCGTAAGCCGTTTTGTTTTTGCAGACATAAGGAAATACCTCCCAAAATAAAAATAATCGCATTACACGCCGTCCGGGTGCAATGCGATACCGAGGTATCCCATATGTGCATCTTTCCCTCCGACGGTATTAGCCGTATCAGGTTCACGGGTCAGGACGACAAAGTCCAATCTCAGCTTGCTGCAGCAAGCACCCCGAAGATAGATTTGTATTGCGATTAAAAACAGTATAACACAAAAATGAGATTTGTCAAATACCAATCGTTTGGTTAAACAGCTGCAAGGTATCCGCGAAGCGAGCGTCCACATCCGGGCAGCCGAATACGCCAATGATATATTGTCTTCCTTCGTATGCGAAGGAAGACAGCAGGCAGCTGCCTGCTGAGGGGGTCTGTCCGGTTTTCAGACCGGTGGCGTAGGGGCAGTAGTATTCCGATTCCGGGTTAATGATGGCGTTGGTATTTTTCCACTGCACCGTGTCACCCAGTTCCTCTTCGTCCAACTCGCCCACAGCCGCGCCCCTTTGCACAAAGGTCACCGTATCCTGGCTGATAATGGCGTTTTTTAGAATGGTCTCATCGGAAGCGGACAGCTTACCCAGCAGCGCCAGATCCTGGAAAGACATGTAATGGTTGGCGCGGTGAATGCCGTCGGGATTGGCAAAATGCGTACCGGTCATACCCAGCTGATCTGCCTGCTGGTTCATTTCTGCCATAAACAGATCTATATAATCCTGGGTATTGAATGCGCCCACAACAGCTTGTCCGGACAGGTCCATGATCGCCTTTGCCGTATTGACTGCCAGCACATAGGCCGCATCGTTGCCGCTGGGCAGCAGCATGGCCTCCACCAGCTGGGAAACCGTCAGCTTGTCGCCCTTCCGAAGTCCGGCCACAGAGGAACCTGCCACCACCATATCCAGCTCATCGCCTACGGTGATCACCAGATCCGACGGCAGATACTGCAGCGCCACAAAGCAGGTAAACAGCTTGGTCACACTGGCAGGATAGATCGGATCATTTTTTTCGCCGGAAATGGTCACAAATTCGTCAGCGATCGCATCATATACAAAATACTGCTTGGCAGTGATTTGCCGGTCTTGGGGAAAGGTCATCCAGGTGGGCTCCGGCTCGGTTTCTTCCACAGGGATGGTTTCCTCCGTCTGGGAGGGCAGGATCTCCGGCTCCGCACTCATGGCCGGTTGGGCGCCGTCGCCGGTCAGAACAGCGATCAGGCAAAAGGCGATGATCAGCAGCACCGCCAGGATCACCAGTTCCGTTGCAATTACCTTATTCATTATGCCATCTGCTCCGTCAGCTTCTTGCCGCCCATGAGATGGAAATGCAGATGCTGGACGCTCTGACAGCCGTCGGGGCCGCAATTGGTCACCACACGGTAGCCGTTTTCCAGGCCCTCATGCTCTGCCAGCTGGGAGATCACCTCAAAAATGTGGGCAACCACCTGGCAATTCTGAGAGGTCACATGGTATGCAGAGGGGATGTGTGCCTTGGGCACGATCAAAATATGGACAGGTGCCTGGGGGTTAATATCCCGGAATGCAAAAATGGTCTGGTCTTCATAGACCTTGTCGCAGGGAATCTCCCCTGCAATGATTTTACAGAACAAACAATCAGACATATATATTCTCCTTAACCCAAAACGTGAATGATACCCATGCTGCCAACCGCCATGATGATACCGGCGATCAGCACGCCCAGGGATACGGAAGCAACGGTGCTCTTAAAGCCCATGTTCAAAAAGCTGGCGCCCAAAGTACCTGTCCAGGCACCGGTGCCGGGGATGGGAATGCCCACAAAGAGCATCAGCGCAATAAACAGGCCCCCACGGCCGGTGGCTTTTACCAGCTTTTGGCCGGCTTTTTCGCCCTTAACCAGGAAAAAGCTGCAAATTTTGCCGATGTAGGACTTGTCCCGTCCCCAAATCAAAAACTTTCTGGCAAAGAAATAGATCACGGGCACAGGTACCATGCTGCCAACGGTACACAGTGCCAGCGCCACCCAGGGGTCAATGCCCCAGCCGATGGCAAAGGGAATGGCACCACGCAGTTCAATAATGGGCACCATGGCAATGAAAAACGCAAAAAGATAATGCAACAGAATCTCTCCTACCTATTGTTTCTTTTTGTTGTGATAATAACGGCGGCGGCGCTTCTTGGCAGGCTCACCCTCTGTTTTCTGCTCGGGCTTGGGTTCCGGCTTTTCCTTGGGCTGTTCTGCCTTGGGCTGCTGGGGCTCGGGCTTGGGTGCTTCGGGATTCTTAGGCTTGCGGTTTCTGCGGCGGTTGCGGGATTTATGCTCAGACTCTGCCTTGGGATTCTCCTGTGCAGGCTGCTCCGGTTCTTCTACCACCGCCTCTTCGCTGTAGCGGAACTTAATGGGATCTAAGAACATTCTGCCCTCCTCGGGCTTGTCCTTTTTGGCTTTTCTGCCTGCACCGGAAATGGGTGCCAGATCCTCAGGGATCGGAGGATCGGTCTTCTTGGCCTTGCCGTTGCGCAGCACCGCAATATCGGCGTTGGCGTAGGAAGCCATGACCTCCGGCTGGCGCTCCATGCGCACCTTCACTCTTTGGCGCAGCAGATCCAGCTCCACCACAGTACCTCTGCCGTCGGGGGTATCCACAAAGGATTCCAGCTTGGGGCTGGACTTGATCAGATCCTCGTAGGCATCCTGCTCGTATTTGAGGCAGCACATCAGTCTGCCGCAGGTGCCGGAGATCTTGGTGGGATTCAGACTCAGATTCTGGGTCTTGGCCATCTTGATGGACACGGGCTGGAACTCATCCAGGAAGGTGCCGCAGCAGAAGGGTCTGGCGCAAATACCCAGGCCGCCCAGCATTTTGGCCTTGTCACGGACACCGATCTGCCGCAGCTCAATACGGGTATGGAAGGTAGAAGCCAGACTCTTGACCAGCTCACGGAAATCCACTCGCTCATCGGCGGTGAAGAAGAACAGCAGCTTGCTGCCGTCAAAGGCGCACTCTACACTGACCAGCTGCATATCCAGATTCTGCTCCCGGATCAGCTCCATGCAGGTATCGAAGGCCTTCTTTTCCTTTTCCTGGTTTTCCTTGGCGATCTTCTCGTCACGGGCATTGGCAATGCGCAGCACAGGCCGCAAGGGTGTCACCACTTCCTTCTGAGAGATGTGGTGATTGCCGGCGGTGCAGTAGCCGTATTCCGGGCCCCGGGCAGTGTCGATGATCACATGATCACCGGCCTTGCACTGGATGCCGTTGGTACCAAAATAATAAATCTTCTGACCGGGACGGAACTGAATGTCCGCAACCTCTACGGAAGTCAATTCCTCGGTCTGTTTGTTTTCTTTCATTGGGTTATCTCCTTATCTCAAATGCCACAGTAAATATCCGCAGGCAGCAGCCATGGAAACATTTCCCTGGACATATTCCATACATTTTTTTACATGACTGATGGCATCCATCAGATCCTCCGCGCTGCGCCCGATGCTCAGCTGCTTTGCCAGCTGGGACACACTCTGCATACCGCAGCGGGTAACCAATCCGTTTTCCAACAGCTCCAGCCATTGCTGCAGGATCTGACCAAAGGCATCCCGCTTGGTTTTTTCCATGGATACCAGCAGCTGCATCATTTGCAGCTGATCTCTGGCCACATAGGCCTGGACAAATTGCTCCGTTTGGGGAGCCAGGGCAGTGCCCTCTTCCAAAAGGCTCTTGGCCTGTCCCAAATAGCCGCCGCTGCGCAAAATGGCAGCATCCAACATATCCGGCTGCGCCTGGGGATAGCTGCGACTCAGCTCCCGGCGTAAAGTTTCCTCCGGCAAGCCCTGCAGCCGCAGCTCCGTACAACGGGAACGCACTGTGGGCAGCAGCTTTTCCGGATTATTGGTTAGCAGAATAAACACGCCGTAGGGTGGCGGCTCTTCCAGCACCTTTAAAAGTGCATTTTGACCTTCTATATTCATTTCCTGGGGGAACAGGTAGACCTTTCTGTCCGCTTCATTAGGTCGGACAAACATATCTTCCCTGGCCTGGCGCACCTGCTTGACCGGCAGCGTCTTCTTCTCCGGGTCGTCCACGGTGATAAAGTCCGGGTGGGTATTGGCCAAAACCTTCCGACAGGCGTTGCAGCTTAAGCAGGGCTTGCGCTCCTCCTTGCATACCGCCGCCGCAGCCAACAGCCGGGCAAGGGTGTGCTTGCCGGAGCCCTGAGGGCCGCAGATCAGGTAAAAATGGGAGATATGCCCCCGGCTGATGCTGCGTATTAAATTTTCCTTCAGGCGCTCATTTCCCAACAGGCCCTCAAACCCCATACCGTTCTCCTTTTACAATTCATCGGCAAAGCCGATACCTTCACTTTCACAAAGTGAAAATTTCACATTGCGAAGCAATATTTCACCGCAAAGCGATTTCACCTACCGGAGGCAGATTTCATTGTTCGGCTTCATCCAAAGATGAACCTGAACGATTATCCCCACAGAGCAGACAGCATAGGAATGACCTGCTTCTTACGGCTCATGATCTGGGGCAGGAATACGGTGTGATCCTTAGGCTGCACACCGAAGGCCTGGCAAATGGTATCGTCGTCGCCCAGGTAGATCAGCTGGGTGCCTTCCAGCAGCACATCCGTCAGCATGAGGATGACCATAGTGAAGCCCTTTTCCTGCATGGCCTTGCGCATGAGCTCCAGGAATTCGTCCTTACGCTCCAGCATCTCCCTGCTGTCCACACAGGTGATCTGTGCCACCGCCAGGTCGTAACCGGCAATATGGAATTCCTTATAGTCTGCATACAGCAGCTCCTGGGCGGAACGGTTGCCTGCAGAGGCGGAGAAGATCTCTCTGCCCAGCTCCTCCAAAGAAACATTAGCGATCCGAGCCATACGCTCGGCAGTACGCACATCCCTGGAGGTACAGGTGGGGGATTTGAACATGACCGTATCCGACAAAATGGCGGCGGCCATCATGCCGGCCATTTTCTCAGAGGGCATAAGACCCCGATCCTGGAACATACTGGCAATAATGGTATTGGTAGAGCCCACAGGCTCGTTGCGCACATAAATGGGGCTGGAGGTTTGAATATCCGCCAAACGGTGGTGGTCGATGATCTCCAGAATCTCAGCCTCCTCCAGGCCGGGTACGGACTGAGCCGCCTCGTTATGATCCACCAGCACCACCCGTTTCCGGCGGGGACGGAGCAAATGGTAACGGGTCAAAACGCCCACTACCCGCTCTTCCTCATTCAAAATGGGATAGCAGGGATCTCTGTATTTGAGCACCTGCTCCCGCACCTCGTCCAGGCGGTCATCCAAATGGAAGCAGACCAACCCCTCAGTGCGGCAGATCCGTCCGATGGGGGCAGAATAGAACAGCAAGCGGGCAGCCCGGTAAGCATCGTAGGGGGTGGCGATGATGCAGGTCCTGGTAGGCATCTTCAAAAGATCATCGTCCAGCTCTGCCTGGCACAGCACCAGGCAGCTCACATTCATTTCCAGGGCTCTGCGGATCATATCCGGCTGATAGCCGCAAACAACGATGGTGTTGGGATCCTGGAACAGCAGATTCTCCCGGCTCTGGGGCAGGGCAATGGTCACCTCGCCGCCGATGGTATCCGTGTTCTCACCGGCTTCGTTGAGTACCTTGCCGTCCAGCACGGAGATCACATTGAACAGCGGCACGCTTTCCAGCATACCGGAATTGATCAGACCCATGTTGTAGGTTGCCACATTTTCCCTGGACAGCATACCGTACAGGGTGCCGTCCTCGTTGGCAACGGGGATGGCGGCAATTTGGGTATGCTCCTGCAGGTTGTTCCAGCCACGGCTGATGGTGACCGCAGGACTCAAAAAGGGAGGGGTATCAAAATCCAGATCCCGCACCTGAGTATGCATACTGGTGATCCGCTTGGGCGGCTCAAAACCAAAGCGATCCAGCACCAACTGGGTCTCGTCGGAAACCCGACCCAAGCAGGCAGGCTCATATTCCCGGTCACCCACCGCATTGCGCAGGGCCGCATAGGCCATGGCTGCTACGATGGAGTCCGTATCCGGGTTGCGGTGACCTGTTACATAAATAGGATCCATAAGCTACCTCCTGTAATTATTCCGTAGTAATTTCGCCGGCCAGACTTTGGGCGAACAAATCCGCGATCTGTGCAGGCTCCATGCCTTGACCCAAAGCCCACATGAGCTTGGTCATGGCGGCCTCTGAGGTCATGTCACGACCCTGGATCACGCCCAACTCCAACAGCTGGTTGCCCACCTGGTAGACCCGAAGATCAGAGCTGTCGTACAAACATTGGGTGGTGACCACCACGCTGACGCCCTGCTCCACCGCACGGCGGATGCCGGACAGACCCTGTCCCAGCACATTGACGCCGCCCAGGCCAAAGGCCTCAATGACGATGCCCTTATAGCCCATACGCACCAGGGCATCAAAGATCTCCGGTGACAGGCCGGGGGTCAGCTTCAGCAAAAACACATCCTTGCTGATGGCGTCCTTCAGAGAAAAGTCCACAGGCTCCGACGCAGGCAGGCTCAGTTCCAAGCCCCTGCCGGTCACTTGCCCCACATACCGGGCGTTGATACTCTCAAAGGCATTGAAGCCGGAGGCGCGTACCTTTACGGCTCGGCAACCGCGCATGACACGGCGGTCAAAGGCCAGGAACACGCCGCCCTTGCCGCAGGCGGCCATGGCAAAGGCCGTGCGCAGATTGTCCGGACCGTCGCTGAGTTCCTCGCTGAGGGGTACTTGAGAGCCGGTGAACACCACAGGCACCTCAATTCCCGGCAGCATAAAGGTTACCGCCGAGGCCGTATAGGCCATGGTGTCCGTACCGTGGGATACCACGATACCGTCAAAATCGCCGGCGGCATTGTAAATATGCCGGGCAATTTCCTGCCACTGCTCCGGACGAATGTTGGAAGAATCCAGGCACATCACATCCCGGACCGTAATATCATAGTAAGTTCGAAGCTGATCAATATGCCGCTCCATCACATCAGAGCTTTGGGGCACAAGCCCATCGCCACCGGGCATGGACGCAATGGTGCCGCCGGTAGTCAAAAGCAAAATCTGTTTCCTGCTTTCCATTAACGCCTCCGCTGTACATAATGATACAGATTAATTATACCCTGCAGAACCTAAAATAGCAAGAACTATATTTTGGCGTAAATTCATATTTATCGTACGCTCTTGTAGGGACCGGCGTCCTCGACGGTCCGCAATTACGCACTGCGGTAACGGACCGTCGAGGACG
>JAZNHQ010000159.1:0-23594 GCA_045577035.1 Faecousia sp.
ATCTTAAGCAGGCTCAGTGTTGTTGGAATCCAGATTGCGACAGAATACAATGTTCGGTTTTGAGGGTGCAAAGCATCCGAATAAAAGACCTGCACCTTTAGCTCAGTTGGTAGAGCAACTGACTCTTAATCAGTGGGTCCCGGGTTCGAGTCCCTGAAGGTGCACCAACGGCCCATTGGTCAAGTGGTTAAGACAGCGGCCTCTCACGCCGTTAACATCGGTTCGAATCCGGTATGGGTCACCAAAAAATAAATAGTGGAGCGATCCATTATAAATAGTTCGTGTTGATTGTCATGAGGGCCCACCTGTTCCCATCCCGAACACAGAAGTTAAGCTCATGTACGCCGACAATACTTGGCGGGCGACTGCCCGGGAAGATAGGTAATGCGAACACTTAAGCCTCCGTTAGAATTAACGGAGGTTTTTACTATATTAACCGAACCTCTGCCTGTAAGTGTCCACCGGACACTTACCACGGCAGGACAATACTTGGCCTACCTGGGAAGATAGGTAATGCGAACACAAATCCCCAACCAAATGGTTGGGGATTTCTTTTATTTTCCTAATATTTTTCAGAAAAAAACTTGTGATTGAAAATAGTCATACTTTAGGCTATACTTTACACTAGGTACAAATAAAGGAGGAGCTGCGTATGATTCGCTATGTAATGGTCGCCTAAGTGTTGGCTATGCAAGGATAAGTGAATATTGTTTTTGTATAGCCAATGCTTTCCTTAAAGCAAATATACAAGGAGGCTAATGTGAGCTATATAAAAGCAGAGGAAATCCTGCCGGAAGAGCTGGTTCGCCGGATCCAGCAGTATGTGGACGGTGCGTACATATATATTCCCAGAAAACCCGGCGGCAGACACCCGTGGGGACAACGGACCGATTATAAAGCGGAGCTGCGAGAGCGAAACAGTCGAATCTGCAACGATTATGCTGCTGGGCAAACTGTTTTGGAATTGTCCCACAAATACCATCTGTCAGAAAAGAGTATCCGAAGGATTCTGCAACATTCATAACATTTTGAGCCGGGGATTATCCCCGGCTCATGCTTTTTTCGGAACAAGACTTCAGATTGACAGAAAAATGATATCATGCTATATTCAACATAAGGATCTTTTTACGGAGGATAAGTGTTGGATTTTTCTCAATATGGCATTGTACCTGATTACGAAGATATGCCGGGAATACCTGCCCGCATCACAGCTGTTCATAAACAGCGTTATGAGATCGTCTGTCAGTATGGGACCACGCATGCCCGCTTAAAAACGAAAGAGTATTATAATTCCTTTCAGCAATTTCCGACTGCAGGCGATTTTGTATTGATCAATTATATAGCAGACGGGGACAGTCAGATCCTTTCGACTCTGCCGCGCCGCACATTTTTCTCCCGTCGGGAGCCTGGGCCTGTGCCCATGGAGCAGGCAGTTGCCGCAAATTTTGATTATGTGTTTGTTCTTCAGTCTCTAAACATGGATTTTAACCCCAAACGGTTGGAACGCTATTTGACCGTTGCCTGGCAATCCGGGGCTACTCCTGTTGTTTTGCTGACAAAGGCGGATATTGTGGATGATTATTGGCCCTATTTGTCCGCTGCGGAAAAAGTCGCGGCCGGTGTGAATATTTATGTGGTCAGCGCTCATACCGGGTTCGGCCTGGAGCGGTTGAACGCATATTTGCAGCCCGGAAAGACGGTGGTATTCCTGGGCTCATCCGGCGTCGGAAAGTCCAGCTTGGTCAATGCCATTGCCGGAAAAGAGATTATGCAGGTGCAGGATATCCGTGCAGATGACTGCAAGGGACGCCACACCACTACCCATCGGCAATTGATACGGCTGGATAGCGGTGCCATGATCATCGACACGCCCGGCATGCGTGAATTGGGTATGTGGGATGTGTCGGAAGGAATAACAGAATCTTTCCAGGATGTGGAGAGATTCCTTGGAAAATGTCGTTTTTCTGATTGCAAGCATGAAACAGAGCCCGGTTGTGCAATCATGGCAGCCCTCAATTCCGGTGAATTGGATATAGCCCGGTGGGAGAGCTATCAGAAACTGAAAGTGGAATCTGTAGATAAAGCAGAAATGCTTCGTAGAAAGCAGCAATGGCATAAGAGCCTTTCGATGTGGTCCAAGCAATTGAAAAAGGAGAGATGGTGATCAGAATGAAAATCATTAACTACTTTGAGGAATCAAATAAAGCGGAATTGATGGAGAAAATTGCCCGTTGTGATTGGAGCGCAGCCAAATTCCTGGTCGAGCTACTGGAAAAGGGGACGTTTTTCGAGACATTGGGCGGATATGGTGCTTTGTATCTGCTGATGGATGGTGATAATTTGGTTTCTTTTGCCACCTTAGCCGGGCAGGACAGTGTTCGTGATGAGAGCTTACAACCCTGGATCGGTTTTGTTTACACAGCACCTGAATATCGCGGTCATCACTATGCCGGACAAGTTTTGGCCCATGCGGAGACCGTCGCAGCCCGAAATGGACATAAAAAAGTATATATTGCCACGGACTATGAGGGCTTGTATGAAAAGTATGGCTATACCTATCAGGAAAACCGTATAGACTGCTGGGGCGATGATATGCGTGTGTTATATAAGGCTCTGAAGGGAGATTAGTATTCATGCGAATTATTAAGCCTATGGAGCAGCAATACTTGGATAAATCTTTGGATATGGTGGAAGCTGTATTTACTGCGCATGAAACGCCAGAAGAAGGCAGATTTGTTCGTGCCCTTGTAGAAGAGATCCGTGCCTCTCGTTTTTATCTTCCCCAGTTGGAGCTGATCATGGTCGATGAGAATAATGAGGTGATCGGCTATGTGAATTTCTCTCGTTTTCATTTGGAAGGGAAATATGAAGATGAACTGTTATTATTATCACCTGTTGCGGTAAAAACAGAGCTTCAGCGTCAGCACATCTCAAGAGATCTGATCGAGTATGGATTTGAAAAAGCCAAGGAATTGGGATTCAAAGTGGTTATTGTGGAAGGTGGGCCGCACAACTACCGTAGTCGTGGCTTCGTTACTTCTGCGCCTTATGGTATTGTTGCCCATGAATCTGTGGGGCTACCTGCCGAAGAATGCTTAATGGTTAAAGAGTTGATTCCCGGTACATTAGCGCAAATCCACGGCACAGTTTCTTACAGCGATTATAAATGCTTGCAATGAGGTGTTTGCAATGAAAATATTGGTGACCGGGGGAACCACATTTGTAAGTCGTTTTGTTGCAAGCTATTATGCAAACAAGGGAAATGATGTATATGTTCTCAACAGGGGAAGTAAGCCGCAGTTGTCCAATGTGACTCTGATCCAGGCAGATAGAAACAATCTGGGTGATAAGTTAAATCTATTTGATTTTGATGCAGTGCTGGACATTACCGGCTATAATCGTGAACATGTAGAAAACCTAGTGAAGGCACTTGGAAAAATTAAGGATTATATTTTCATCAGCTCCAGTGCGGTTTATCCGGAAACACTGTCCCAGCCGTTTACAGAAGAGCAGCCCTGTGGCGCAAACTCCGTCTGGGGGGAATACGGTACAGATAAGCTGGCAGCTGAAGAGTATTTGCGCAAGGCGGTACCTCACGCGTATATTATCCGACCGCCCTATCTGTATGGGCCTATGCAGAATCTGTATCGTGAACCCTTTGTATTTGACTGTGCAGAACAGGGGAGAAGTTTTTACATACCTGGCCAGGGCAGCATGAAGCTTCAGTTTTTCCATGTGGAGGATCTGTGCCGTTTTATAGAGCGGTTATTGGAACAACATCCAGAGAATAAAGTGTTCAATGTGGGAAATCCCGAAATGGTGACTGTATCTCAATGGGTACAGCTTTGCTTTGATGTGGTAGGCACGACTTTGAATACTGTGCCGGTAGAGGGACATCATCAGCGAAGCTATTTCTGTTTTCATGACTATGATTATTGCCTGGATGTGTCAAAACAAATGGCGCTGATGCCCAAAGTAAAAACCATGCGGGAGGGCCTACAGGAATCCTATACCTGGTATTGTGCCCATCGTGAAGAGGTGGCACGAAAGCCGTACATGGAATACATAGATAAAAATCTTTCTAATAATTAGTCTTGACAATGTATAATTTTGTGTGTATAATCGCATAAAAATCACGAAAGGAGAGCATGGCGATGTTTGGTACTTGCTTTACTGTATATTCCAATTGGTCCGTAAACCCTATGTATCTGCGTAGTTACGGGCTTACATTGTCATACTCTTTTTACTGATAGATTACATTCAATGATCATAAAGAGAAGCAGTGCAAGCCAAACCTTTGTGTTTTGCTTGCACTTTTTTTATTGGAGGGATAAATATGGAAACGCTGAATGCTTTAAGGCAGTTTTACGAGAATTATGATGAAGATAACCGCCTACAAAGCCGTCATGGAATCGTAGAATATCTGACGACCATGCGCTATATTCAAAAGCAGCTTAGACCCGGTATGCGAATCATAGAGATCGGTGCAGGTACGGGGCGGTACAGCCATGCTTTGGCAAGGCAGGGATACGCAGTAGACGCCGTGGAACTGGTAGAGCATAATATTGAAATATTCAAAAAGAATACCGTATCCGAAGAGAAAATCACTATCACCCAGGGAAATGCGGTGAATTTGGCCGCTTTTGGTGCAAATACCTATGATATTACATTACTCTTGGGGCCCATGTACCACTTGTTTACCGAAGAAGATAAGCTGCAGGCTTTATCTGAGGCTGTACGAGTGACCAAGCCCGGTGGTGTGATTTTTGTTGCTTATTGCGGAAATGATGCAACGATCCTACAGTTTTGTTTTTTGCGTGGGATGATCAAAGATGAGAGGTACAGAAGTTTAATAGATCCTGTAACCTTTAAGGCGGCTTCAGATCCTGCGGAACTGTTTGAACTGCATCGAAAAGAAGAAATTGACGCACTGCGAAGCCATTTTCCCGTTACTCAGCTGCACTTTGTTGCTGCGGATGGCTTTGCCAACTATATACGGGAGCCTTTGGCGGAAATGGATCCAGAGGTATATGACGCCTATCTGCAATACCATTTTTCCACCTGTGAACGAAGCGATATGGTTGGTTACGCCAATCATTTCCTGGATATATTCAGAAAGGATGTGTAGATATGCTGCAACATAAAGGTACACAGAGCATTGAAACCCAGAGGCTGATCTTGCGGCAGTTTTCCGTACAGGATGCACAGCCAATGTATGAAAATTGGGCATCTGATCCTGAGGTTACCAGGTTTCTTACATGGCCAGTACATACCAGCCCAGAGATCTCTGCAACCGTCATTCAAAACTGGATGGACGGGTACAGCAGTCAAAGCTTTTATCAGTGGGCCATTACGCGCAAGGATCAAGTGGATGCTCCAATTGGATCTATTTCTGTTGTTTATTTGGATGAAGAAAAGGGAGAAGCAGAGATCGGGTATTGCATTGGGCGTGCTTGGTGGCACATGGGGATTATGTCTGAGGCTTTGAAGGCGGTTATGGATTATTTGTTTACCCAAGTAGGCGTAAATAAAATCGTTGCCAATCATGATGCCAGAAATCCCCATTCCGGGGGTGTCATGCGAAAATGCGGCATGCAATATGTGGGAACATTTCCGCAATCCGGGCAGAATAATCAGGGCATCTGTGATTTGTGCCGCTACTCGTTATGTAGGGAGGATGGATTATGTTATTAACTGAATTTGATCCTGAAAAACAAGCTGTTATCAACCCGGATATGATTCATGGGCCTATACCCGGTTTTCCGGAAACAGTGGTTTCCGTTTTCTCGCATCAACTGTTTGACGCATTGGTACGGTTTCTGAACGGTATACAAATTGCAGAAACGGGGGATGTGGATGGTGTTTGGCCCATATATGCGGCTGAATATAAAGGAAAAAAGATCGCTTTATATAAAGCTCGGCTTGGTGCTCCAGCTTGTGTAGGATGTTTTGAGGACATTATTCCCATGGGCGTAAAAAGGATTATTTTGTTGGGAAATTGCGGTGTTTTAGACAAAAGAATTGAAGACTGCGGCATCATTATTCCCACAAAAGCCATTCGGGATGAGGGGACCAGCTATCATTATGCGCCTGCTACGGATTATCTGGATGTAAATACGAAATATATTGATCTGTTTACGACTATTTTGAATGAATTACATTATCCCTATGTCATGGGAACAACTTGGACAACTGATGCTTTTTACCGGGAGACCAGGGCTAAGGTCGAGGCGCGTAAACGCATGGGTGCTATCTGTGTAGAGATGGAGTGCGCCGCTATGCAGGCAATGTGTAATTTTCGGAGTGTAGAATTCTTTCAGTTTTTGTACGCTGGTGATAACCTGGATCATTCCCAATGGGATCCCAGAAGCCTGTCTGGCACAGCAAGACTGAACGAGAAAGAAAAGATTGGGTTGCTTGCCCTGGAATTGGCGTATAGAATCATAACTTTACAGGAGCAATAGTATGTTAGTTACATTGAAAATGGGATCGGTTGATGATGCTGAAATCATATGGGGAATACAGAAGAAGGCATTTGCAGATCTGCTGGAAAAGTAGCAATCGCATGGAGGACTTGACAATATGATTATCAGAAGAATAGTCAGTAATGAGGTGGAACTGGCTATGGATTTAGCACTGGAGGTTTTTATGCAGTTTGAAGCGCCGGACTACGGCCCCGCTGGCGTAGAAACCTTCAAACAGGATATTGTTGAAAATACTGAGTACCTGGAGAACGCAAAGAGCGGTGTTTGTCCTATATATGGTGCGTTTGAAGCAGATAGCTTGGTGGCAATTATGGGTATGCGCAGCAGTAAAACGCATATAAATTTGGTGTTTACCAAGAAGGAATACCATCGTCGGGGAATTGCGAGTGCCCTGTTTAACTATCTTTTAGCGGACATACGCAAAGAATCTCCCCAACTGAAAGAATTGACGCTGAATTCCTCGCCCTATGGCTTGCCCTTTTATTTGCGCATTGGTTTTGTACCAACATCTGCAGAGCAGACAATTAACGGTATTCGGTTTACACCTATGAAATATGTGATAAATACATAGTATTATGAGGCTGGCTTATTTAGAGCCAGCCTCATGTTCGTTTCTAGTGATGGTGGTGATGGTGGTGAGCGTGCGCATGAGCGGAAATATGGCAGTGACTGTGATGGCAATGCTCCTGGGGCGTTTCGGATTCAATGGTCACATGGTTAATGTGATGCTTTTCAAAAATATCACGGACGGCATCTTTTATCTGATGCGGATCATCGTCGGATACGATATGTACCGTAGCACAGTGCTGATGACCGTCTAAGCTCCAAATATGCAGATGGTGGATATCCAATATGCCCGGTAGCTTTGTCAGTGCATTGGTTAACTGCTCCGGGTCGACTTGGTCGGGGATCTTTTCGGAAATAACGGATAGTATTTCGGATAGATTTCTGATTGCGTGGAACAGAATAAATACAGCCACGCCCATGGACATGATTGGGTCCAGTATGACCCAGCCGGTGCAGCGCATAACCACTGCACCTACCAATACCACGATCCAGCCCAACACATCCTCCAGCATATGCAGATTGACAGCTTTTTGGTTGATGGAATCTCCATCCCGGGTAAACCATGCGGCAATAAAGTTGACGGCGGCGCCGATTACAGCCATAAACAGCATGCCATCATAATGGATGGCGGAAGGATCGACTATCCTTTGGATCGACTGGCCAATGATCATAATGGAGCCTGCCAGCAAAATCAGCGTTGTAATTGCGCCACCGATCACACTGTATCTGCCATATCCGTAGGTATATCGCGTATCTGCAGGGCGGTGGCTCTTGCGCTCCAAAGCATAGGAAATACCGATGCTTACGGCATCGCCCATATCGTGCAGCGCGTCGGAAGCAATTGCTACACTGCCGGTGAACAGTCCGCCAATTAACTCAAATATGGAAAAACACAGGTTTAATAAAAAGGCTAGTAAAATAGATTTTCCGGTTTTCATAGTAGCTCCTTTCACTTGACGAATGATTCGAACTCATGTACAATATATATGTTACTGAACTGTTTGTTCAATATCAATGTATAATCCTTTGGGAATGTTCGTTACAGAACAAATCATAAAATTTGTATGGAGAAGCATATGGACAGAAGACAGAGAAAGAGCAGAGAGGCTATATTCCGGGCATTTACGCAGCTGCTATGCGAGTGTAAGCCGGAGCAGATCACAGTCAGTAAGATCATTGAGCGAGCTGATGTGGGCAGAGCTACCTTTTATGCCCATTTTGAAACCAGAGATTCCTTGATCCAGGCATTGTGTCAAGACCTGTTTTGCCACGTATTTGATTCCATTGGCACTAACGAACATACGCATAAGCATTTGTTTGAATGCGATGCTCCCAAATCTGTTTTTGAGCATTTGTTCCGTCATTTGAAGAATAATGATCATCAGATCTTGCAGCTTTTAACCCATCAAGGGGATGGACAATTTGCGGATGCGTTTCGAAAAGAACTAATTGGCCTGTTGCGCAAACGGCCGCAACTGCTGTCGGATGCCGTAGCCCGCCAGTTGCCGGAGGATTATTGGGTCGAACATATTGCAACGGCCTTTATTGGAACTGTTCGCTGGTGGTATAGCAATCAGATGGCATGTTCACCGGAAGATATTACTAAATATTTTTTGCTTGCCAATCATATACAGGAATAAATATGGGCGGTACCGCTATGGTACCGCCCATTCCTTATTTATTTTTCAGAAATTTACCCTGAAAGCGGGTGAATTTCGGTTTATACATTACGATCCACAGGGTAATAAATGCTGCCAAGCAGACCAAGGATATGATCAAGCCCTGGATGAATGCATTATTTCTGTAGGTGAATGTGACTGTGTGATCACCCTTTGTGAGGGGAACGCCGATCATACAATCTCCCACGAGGACGATATCGGCCTTTTTGCCGTCCACAGTTACTGTCCAACAATCATCATTTTGGGGGATGGAGGTGTACAGCAAGCCGTCACGGTAGCAATGAATTGTGCCACGAATTTCCGTGTTGCTGAAGCTGGTCAGCTCCAAAGGCGAAGTGCTTAGCACATCGTAGGCTTGACGGAACAAGGGCTCATCCAATATGGCGGCAACCATATTAATAGAGCCGCTTTCGCTGGACTTGGTTGTAAACTTGATTTCAACGGTATCTCCGGACTGCACATTGCAAACACTGAGCATTTGAGGCAGGCTATAGGTCTCACTGTAGAGCTTTTTTCCGTTATGCCATACACTAAAGGAATTTCTGCGGGACTGGCTCAGATCGATACACATAAGACCCTCTTGCTGGGGCTTGTATGTGTAAACGATAGTGCCAGCTTTTCCGGAGCTATAGGAGCAATAGCCGTCATTGCGTGCTGTGCCTAAGGATACAGTTTCAGAGGAAATCTCCAGCTCGCCGTTCAGCATGAAATGCCATACGTTTTCTTCAATGCCGGCAGCAGCGCTCAAAAGTCTGTTTTGGAAGGCAAAGTCGTCATTGCTGGTTTTGAAATCCAATTCTCCCAACTCTTGATTTGCCAGGAAGCCCAGGGGAAGATATGCGTTGTTGTGCAGCAAATATACACTTCCGGAATTGGCAATGACTTCGAAATATGCATTGGGAGCAGTATTGCCGCTGCGCTCAATCATATATTTCAATCCCAGGAACAGATTGGCGACAGGGGAGCTTTCCTCAAAGCAGTAGCGGTTATAGGTGTTTTTGGCGCCATAGCCCAAATCCTTCATAAACTCTGTAACGTTCACATTGGCGGAGCTTGTAAAAGTGGAGATGCCATTATAGCCGTTCAATGCGCCATCATTTAGGGTTTGGGAATGGGTAGCTTCTGCACGGTAGAAGAGATTATCCTCTTCGCGATCATGCATGATTTCGTAGATCTTTGCAGAATCCTCTTTTCCGCGAGGGTAGAAGTCTATCACCGTTCCGTCAAAGAAGGTGGAGAAATTCACCAGATTCAGCACCAATTCAGCGCACATAATGACTGCCAGCAAAATGGTTCCGAAACGATTGCGTTTGGCTTCCTTTTGAGCAGCCCGCTGCTTTGCACCGGAGGTTGCTTTTCGGGGGAAATACAGATAAACCAGAAGCCCAATATAGGAGGTCAGGAATAGTCCGTTAAACACAGGGAATGCATATGTTCCCAAATGCTGACGAACCACGTTCCAATCAGCCTCATTACCGCTCCAGTTATCCATGACCCTTTCGAAATCCGCGCCAAAATTATCGGCAGATACGGTTTCTTTGAAGGTCTCAAGGGAGTTGGACATCAACGCCAGTGAGATGGCTAAAACAGATGCGGTGATTACTTGCCACAGCTTGAATTGGTCACGAATCAGGTAGGCTCTGTAAGCCATCACCAGCATAACAAAGCTAAACAGGAAGCTGAAGCGGTAGGGGATCATATTGGTAAAATGGAAACCGTGCCATATATAGTCCCATTGACGAATCAAAAAGCTGAGGATAAAGAAAACCAGAAGGAAGACTGAGCAAATTTTGTCCCGCAGCTTGATTTGCTTGCAGGTCAAGAATAAGAACGCGAATAGGATGGTGCCCACGCCGCAATACAGATTGGGCAAACCCTCCTTGAAGGTAGGCTCAATGCCGCCGTACATATTTCCTGCACACTGCTGCATGCCGTTGAGGAGTGCTTTAAAGGCATCTGTGACCGCAGACCAACCTTTCGTCATAGCCTTCCAGATCTTTCCGTCCTCCCATGCAAGCTTGGCCATATCCCAGTCTGCGTTCACAGTGGCATACCGCTCCCGGTCAACAATATTCAGAGCAAAATCCTCGGGATATTTGTTTACACTGGATTGGGTGGTTTGCAACGCGGAATAGGCAGAAAGTTCCAGAAATGCAGTTAATCCAATAGCCAAAATGGAGAACAAGGCGATCCACAGAAGATCCATGCCGAATTTTTTGATGCCTTCCCAACGGCAGATTTGGTAACATACAAAAATCAGGAATACAAATATACAGGTGAAGAAGCCCATATAGTAATTGGACAGTACGGAAAATGCCAGCGCTACGGTGTACAGAACGAACTTTCTTTCTGTAAGCAGGCTGTAGACACCCATGGCAACCAGGGGGAGCAGAGCAAAGGTATCCAGCCACATGACATTCCACTGATATCCCATAGCCCAGGCGCATAAGGCGTAGAAGCTGCCGAATATGGCAATGGAAATGTCGTCCTTCTTGAATACCTTGCGCAAAAACATGGCAAAGAACAGACCGGCAAGGCCCAGACGGATGGGGGATAGCAGAGAAAAGTAGCTCAGCAGCATGCTGTCGGGAACCAGAATTCCCAGCAGGTACAGGGGAGAGGCCAAATAGTATGCGATCAGACCCAAATAGTCCATGCCCAAACCAACATTAAAGCTATAGAGCAAAGAATCTCCGCCCCGGATATCTTGAATGTAGGCTTTGAAGAATGGGAAGTACTGGTGGTAGCAATCGGAATATAGCATGGAGGAGTTGCCGAAGGGTGTAAACTCGTTTAGAATCATGACCATCAGCATACCTGCAAACGGCATAAGGAAGCTCCATGCTAAGTAATTGCACTTTTTGTTGTTTAATCTCTTGGTTTTCATGCGCTGCCCCCTGGAAAAATACTTTTGTAATTCTATCATATTATTTCCATTGGGTAAAGAAAAAACAAAAATAATTTACATATATTTTGAAAAAAAGGTGCAAAAAACCTATGGCTTGTGATATAATATGTAAAAAATCAGAAAGGAGCCGCCTATGTACCAGCCTTTAGCAGATCTGCTCAGACCCCAAAGCTTGGATGATGTGTTTGGGCAGGATCATATTTTAGGACAGGGCGCCATTTTGCGGCGGCTTGTGGAGTCCGGGAATATTCCCAACATGATTTTTTACGGCCCCAGTGGCACGGGCAAAACCACGGTAGCCAATATTATTGCCAAGCAGACTAACAGAACATTATTTCAGCTCAATGCGACTACCGCATCCACTGCGGATATTAAGAATATTGTGGCGCAGCTGGATACCTTTATGGCACCTAACGGGGTACTGTTGTATTTGGACGAGATCCAATCCTTTAATAAAAAGCAACAGCAATCCCTGCTGGAGCATATTGAGAATGGCAAGATTACCTTGATCGCATCCACCACAGAAAATCCGTATTTTTATGTATTTAATGCGATTTTAAGCCGTTCTACCGTCTTTGAATTCAAACAGATCTCTGCACAGGCAGCCTTGCAGGCAGTGAAGCGGGCAGTGTCCTATCTGGAAGAGAGAACGGCGTTGAAGGCACAGCCTGAAGAAGGTGCGCTGGAGTACATTGCCGGCGCCTGCGGCGGTGATATCCGCAAAGCGCTCAATGCGGTGGAGGTCTTGTTCTCTGCGGCACAGCCCAGTGGTAACAAGATCCTTTTGACCCTGGAAGATGCCAAAATGGTCACGCAGAAAAGTGCTATGCGTGCTGACCGGGATGGTGATAACCACTACGACCTGCTGTCGGCACTGCAAAAGTCCATCCGTGGTTCGGACCCGGATGCAGCCTGTCATTATTTGGCACGGCTTTTAGAGGCAGGACAGATGCAGTCCGCCTGCCGTCGTTTGATGGTAATAGCTTCTGAGGATATTGGATTGGCCTTCCCGCAGATCATTCCTATCGTGAAATCCTGTGTAGATATGGCCTTGATGTTAGGCATGCCGGAGGCACGGATCCCCTTAGGAGATGCAGCCGTTTTGATGGCTACTTCGCCCAAGTCCAATACGGGTCATGTGGCGCTGGATATGGCTTTGGAGGATGTGCGCAAGGGCAAAGGCGGAGATTTCCCCAGACATCTTCAAAATATGCACGCGGATACTTACACCATGGAACGGGAGCAGGGATATCAATATCCCCACAATTTCCCCGGACGGTGGGTCAAGCAGCAGTACTTGCCTGACGAACTGGTGGGTACCCAGTATTATCAGTATGGCGACAATAAGCTGGAACAGGCGGCAAAGCAGTATTGGGATGCCATCAAAGGGAAATAGGAGGCAATATGGATGTTCAGTTAGGGGATACCCTGGTGATGAAAAAAGCCCATCCCTGCGGTGAAAAACGTTGGCTTGTACTGCGTACCGGCGCGGATTTTCGCCTGCGTTGTTTGGGCTGCGGACATGAACTCATGATCGCCAGATTCAAAATCGAAAAGAATATTCGACAAATTATTCGGGAAGATAAATCCTCGACATAATCAATCGGCAGCTGTGAAAAACAGCTGCCGTATTTTTTGTTTCCGCCGCAGGGGATGAAGAAGCAGTGGTGGGACAAAGAGATTTATGGCCAAGGAAGAGCTCCTTGTTGCGACGGGATTTATGTGTGGACAAAGCTATACTGACCCTAGAAACTTCGCAGGGGGTGCCATATGAAGAGCCTGATTTTGCTGGCGTTAGGAATTCGTTTTTTGGTGCTGTTTATGCTTTTGCTGGGCACGAACCAAATATGCGGCGGCCTGTCACAGATATCCAAGCTTCTATGCGGAGCGCTGGTTGGAATGGTATACGCCGCGGCCTGTATGCATGCGGATATGTATTTCCTGGGAAACAGGGGCTGGTACTATATCTTCACTGTGCTGATTGGTATCACTGCCTTTGGATTGGAACGCAGCGCAGTCCGTCCTGTGACAATGTTCTTTCTGATCAATTTAATCCTGGATAGCGTGGCTGGCGACAAAACGGATATTCTGTCCGGTGCGATCAGCCTGCTTGGTCTGGCAGGTCTGTACTTGCTTAGCTTTTGGGAAAATGGTGGTAATTTGGTGCCGGTGCAGCTGACGCATAATGGGCGTCAAATCAAGCTGGTTGCTCTGCGTGATACGGGAAATTGCTTGCTGGATCCCATAACCGGAAGGCCAATGCTGATCGTGGGAGCGGATGTGGCGCTGCAACTGTTGGGGCTGACAAAGGAGCAGCTGAAAAACCCTGTGGAGACTATGAAGCAGAACAAAGGCCTGCGTCTGGTGCCCTACAGCACCATAGGACAGGCCGGATCGTTAATGGTTGCAATGCGAATACAGGAGGTGAAGGTGGGAAAGCAAAAGGGGAGTGCATTGGTGGCGTTTGCACCGCAGACTTTGGGCTCAAAGGGTACATATCAAGCTTTAACGGGAGGATTGTAATGAAAAAATTATTATGGATGCTGCTGAATAAACTGGGGATCATTCGCTCTGGATATGTTTTCTACATAGGAGGTACGGATGTACTGCCGCCGCCCTTAAAAGGACAGGAGGAACAGGATGCGCTGGAGCAGCTGGAATTGGGGAGCGAAGATGCGAAACAGCTGCTTATCGAACGAAATCTGCGGCTGGTCGTATTCATTGCCCGTCGATTTGAAAACACCGGTGTAAACCTGGAAGATCTGATATCTATAGGCACCATAGGCTTGATCAAGGCCATAGGCACTTACAGGCGGGATAGAAATATCAAGCTGGCGACCTATGCCTCCCGGTGTATCGAAAATGAGATCCTTATGTATATTCGTAAGATATCCAATCAGAAAAATGAGGTCTCCCTGGACGAGCCTATTAACATGGATTATGATGGTAATGAATTGCTGCTGTCCGATATATTGGGAACGGATGAGGATATGATCATGCGCCCTTTGGAGGACGATGTGGATCTGTGCCTGCTGCGGCAGGCGGTGAAGGATCTGCCGGACAGGGAGCGGGAGATCGTACAAATGCGTTTTGGCCTTGACGGCTTCAAGGAATTGACGCAAAAGGAAGTGGCACAAAAAATGGGTATCTCCCAATCCTATATCTCCCGTTTGGAAAAACGGATCATGCAACGACTAAAAAAAGAGATCCTCCGTCAAACCTCCTGTGCATAGCAAAAGGCCGAGCAGAAAAACCTGCTCGGCCATAATTATTTACTTGCCGGGTTTGAAGCTGTCCTTCAGGCTGACACTGCGGTTAAATACCAGGTGACCGGGAGCACAGTCCTTGCTGTCCGGGCAGAAATAGCCAAGACGCATAAATTGATAGGATGCAGGAGCCTTGGCGTTTTCCAGACTCTTTTCTACCTTACATCCGGTGAGGATTTCCAAAGAATTGGGATTCAGGCAAGCCAGGAAGTCCTTGCCGGAGGCATCGGGATCAGCATCGTCAAACAGATTGCTGTACTGACGAACCTCAGCATCGCAGCAATTGTCAGCATCCACCCAGTGGATGGTAGCACCTTTGACCTTACGGCCATCGGCAGGATCGCCGCCACGGGAGTTGGGATCATAGGTGGCAAGTACTTCCACCACATTGCCGTTTTCGTCCTTCACACAGCCGGTGCAGGTGACCAGGTAGGCACCCTTCAGTCGGCACTCGGGTCCGTTGGGGAACAGACGCTTGTACTTGGGAATGGGCTCTGCCATAAAGTCAACGGCTTCGATCCACAGGTTGCGGGAGAAGGTGACCTGGCGGGTGCCGGCTTCGGGATCGTTGGGGTTGTTCTCGACCTCGAAGACTTCGGACTGACCCTCGGGATAGTTGGTGATGGTCAGCTTGATGGGCTTCAGAACAGCCATAACACGCTGAGCGGTCTCATTCAGATCCTCACGGAGGCAGTACTCCAGAAAACCGTACTCAATGGTGTTGGGAGACTTGGCAACACCTACGCGGTCACAGAAATTGCGAATGGCGTTGGGAGTATAGCCACGGCGGCGCAGACCGCACAGGGTAGGCATACGGGGATCGTCCCAGCCGGAAACGTAGTTGTTTTCCACCAATGCTCTAAGCTTACGCTTGGACAGAACGGTATGATCAATGCCCAGACGGGCAAATTCAATCTGACGGGGATGGTGCTCCAGACCCACATTTTCCACGACCCAGTTGTACAGGGGGCGGTGGTTTTCAAACTCCAGGGAGCAGAGGCTGTGGGTAATACCCTCCAAAGCGTCCTGGATGGGATGCGCAAAGTCGTACATGGGGTAAATGCACCACTTGTCGCCCTGGCGGTGATGATGCATATGACGGATACGGTAAATTACCGGGTCACGCATATTGAAGTTACCGGAAGCCAGATCGATCTTGGCACGCAGGGTGTACTTGTTGTCCTCGAATTCACCGGCGCGCATTCTGGAGAACAGGTCAAGGCTTTCTTCAACGGGACGGTCACGGTAGGGGGAGATGGCGGGTGTGTTCAGATCACCGCGATACTCCTTGAATTGTTCGGGGGTCAGTTCACAAACATATGCCAAACCCTTCTTGATCAGTTCTACAGCAAATTCGTAGTCCTTCTCAAAGTAATCGGAGCCGTAATAGAAACGGTCGCCCCAATCAAAGCCCAGCCAGTGGATATCCTCCTTAATGGCTTCTACGAACTCCACATCCTCCTTGGTGGGGTTGGTGTCGTCCATACGCAAGTTACACAGACCGCCAAATTTTTCGGCAGTACCAAAGTCAATGATCAAAGCCTTGCAGTGTCCGATGTGCAGATAGCCGTTAGGCTCGGGAGGGAAACGGGTATGCACGGTCTTACCGGCATAGCGGCCGCCCTCTGCAATATCCTCTTCAATGAAGGCGTGAATAAAATTCTTGCTCTCGGTGATCTCAGCCATCGTTAGCATCCTCTCTTTTGGTAAAATTCCAAAATATTATAACCCATTTATCTTCCAATTGCAACCATGAATCGCACCGGATGGAAGAGAATGTGAAAAATAAAAAAACTTTTTGGAAAAATGTGAATTAATAGTTGTCAATTTGCCCGACTTATTATAAAATAGGAAAAGATGAGAGGAGTGATTTCATTGGCGCAGATTAAATATAAAAGAATCCTGCTGAAAATCAGCGGCGAGGCACTTGCCGGTGACGCACATCGGGGCCTGGATTTCACAGTCATTAATTCTGTTTGTGATGTGATCCGTCGCTGCCGGGATATGGGCGTGCAGATCGGTATTGTGATCGGTGGTGGCAATTTCTGGCGCGGCGTGAAGGATGGTGCTGACAAAATGCAGCGCTCCCACGGTGATGCCATGGGTATGTTGGCAACAGTAATGAACAGTATCGCTGTTGCGGATGCACTGGAAAAGCACGGTGTGGATGCCAGAGTGTTGACCGCTGTGGAAATGAATAAGTTTGCGGAGTATTTTACCCGGGATACTGCTGACCGTTATCTCAATGAGGGCAAGGTGGTCATCTTTGCCGCAGGTACCGGCAATCCCTATTTCTCCACAGACACAGGTGCCGTTTTGCGCGGTGTAGAGATTGAGGCCGATGCCATTTTGATGGCAAAGAATGTGGATGGCATTTATTCTGCCGATCCCAATGTGGATCCCACGGCGATCAAGTTTGATGAGCTAACCTATGATGAGGTACTGGCAAGACATCTGAAAGCCACGGACACCACGGCCATGACTTTGGCAATGGACAACCATATGAAGCTGGTGTGCTTTGCACTGGCAGATCCTGAGAACATTATCCGCGTTGTATGCGGTGAAAAAATTGGAACAATCGTTAAGGAGGATTAACCCATGAGTGTTGATTTTAAGGATTACGGAAGAAGAATGGAAAAGGCCCTGGATCATTTGGCTGATGAATTTGGTGCCGTTCGCGCCGGTCGTGCCAATGCAAAGGTTCTTGACCGTATTACTGTTGAATACTATGGCAGCGAGACACCTTTGAACGGTGTTGCAACCATCTCCTCTCCCGATGCCCGCACCCTGGTGATTCAGCCTTGGGATACCAGCTTGCTGAAGGAAATCCAGAAGGCAATTCAGGCTAGCGATCTGGGTATTAACCCTCAGAACGACGGTAAGGTCATCCGTCTGGTGTTCCCCCAGCTGACCGAGGAGCGTCGTAAGGAGCTGACCAAGCAGGTGAAGAAGTACGCAGAAGAGGCAAAGGTTGCTATGCGTAATATTCGCCGCGACGGCATGGACTACGTAAAGAAGCTGAAGAAAAATTCCGAGATCACTGAGGATGATCAGAAGAAGGCTGAAAAGGATCTGCAGGATCTGCTGGATAAGTACACCAAGAAGGTAGACGAAGCCTGCGCAGCCAAGGAAAAGGAATTGATGGCAATTTAATATTGCTGATAATTTGGGGGTGCTTGCACCCCCAACTATTTAGTGAGGTGGCAAATCATGGAGAATAAAATGCCTGTCCCAACCCATATTGCTATTATTATGGACGGTAACGGACGGTGGGCAAAAAAACGCTTTCTGCCCAGAAATGCCGGTCATGCCGCAGGCGCTGAGGCTTTTCGCCGTACCGCCAATTATTGCCGCAGCATCGGTGTGAAGTATTTAACTGTGTATGCCTTCTCCACAGAGAATTGGAAGCGGTCGGAAGAAGAAGTTGCCGGAATCATGAAGCTGATGGGCAAATATCTGCGGGAAGCTTTGCGTGATATGGAAAAAAACCATGTTCGTATTAAAGTATTTGGCGATATCAGCCGGTTAAGTCCTGAATTGCAGCAGCTGTGCGTGGATGCCCAGGAAAGATCCGCGCAATTCGACGATGTGCAAGTGAATTTCTGCTTAAATTATGGCGGCAGAGACGAAATCGTTCGTGCCGCAAAGGCGTTTGCCAAGGATGTTGCTGAGGGTAAGCGCCAGCCGGAAGAACTGACAGAGGATATCTTGTCCGGCTATTTATATTCCGCGGATGTACCGGATCCGGAGCTGATCATTCGGCCCTCCGGCGAGATGCGTACCAGCAATTTCTTGCTGTGGCAGTCTGCATATTCTGAGTATGTATTTTTGGATGTGCTGTGGCCGGATTTCCAACCCAAGGATCTGGATCAAGCCATCATGGAGTATAACCGTCGCAACAGAAGGTTTGGTGGTGCTTGATATGACCAGACTACTGTTGGTTCGTCATGGTCAAAGCCAGACCAATTTAGATGGAATATTTGCCGGAAGTTGGGATAGTCCCTTGACAGACTTGGGCGTTCGCCAGGCTGAGTTGACGGCAGAGCACATTGCAAAACACTACTGCGTAGATCGTGTTTATGCCAGCGATCTGCAAAGAGCCTTTGTGACCGGTAAAACAGTGGCCGATCAATTTGGCCTGGATGTAACGGTGGTCACCGGGATGCGCGAAATTCACGGTGGCCTTTGGGAACATCGCCCTTTTGATTTGCTGCCGCAGGAATTTCCTGAAAGCTATGGTGTTTGGCTACAGGATATTGGCAATGCAACCTGCGACGGGGGAGAGTCCGTATCTGAACTTCAGCAGCGTGTTTTGACTGCGTTGTTTCAAATTGCGGAGGAGAATCCCGAAAAAACCGTGGTCATTGCCACCCATGGAACACCTATTCGTGCGATCCAGTGTTTTTGCGAAGGCAAAACGCTCAATGAAATGAAGGATATTAAATGGGTCTCTAATGCTTCAATCACAGAGATCCTGTTTGAGAATAATAGGCTGCAGATAGAAAATGTCAGCTATGATGCCCACCTGGGTATGCTTACATCGGTACTGCCGGCCACCTGCTAGGAGGAAGATAGATATGAAAACTCGAATTTTGGCCGCAGTAGCCCTGCTGCCTATTCTGCTGGTGATCGTTTTGGTGTTGCCTACAATTTTTACGGCCATTTTGTTTGGCCTGGCATCCTCCATTGCTGCCTATGAGTTACTTTGGGGAACGGGCTTTGTGAAGCATGTGCGCCTGATCGCCTATGCGGCACTGATGGCATTTTTGGTAGCTCTTTGGGGCAACCTGGGCGGTGGATATGTGTGGGCATTGCTTGGCGTGCTTGTGATGGTCGTTTTGCTGTTTGCTGAAATCATGATTTCGGATATGAAGCTGCCTTTTGACAAGGTAATTGTGTGCCTGGCTGCCGGAATTCTGATTCCTTTCCTTTTGACCGCTTTGGTGCGTATCCACAGCGGTGCTCATGGTAAGTTCTATATTATGATCCCCTTTATTCTGGCATTTATCTCTGACAGCGGTGCATATTTTGCAGGTCGATTCCTGGGTAAGCACAAGCTGGCACCTACCATCAGCCCCAAGAAGACTGTGGAAGGCGCTGTGGGTGGTATTCTGGGCGCCATTTTGGGTATGATCATCTATGGACTGATCCTGCAGTTTTGCTTCTCCTTTAAGGTCAATTATCTTGCTTGCGCATTGTACGGCGTAGTTGGCTCTATCGCCGGTGTGTTTGGCGATCTGTGCTTCTCCACCATTAAGCGTCAGACAGGCATTAAGGATTACGGCAACTTGATCCCCGGCCATGGCGGTATTCTGGATCGTTTCGATTCCATGACCATCATTGCCCCCCTAGTTGAGATTTTGTTGATTTTGTTGCCTGTGGCGGTGAAATAATAATGGTAAAGTGTATCAGTATTCTTGGCTCTACCGGCTCTATTGGTCGGCAGAGTCTGGAAGTGATTGATGAACTGGGACTGAAAGTTTGTGCTTTGACAGCCGGCACCAGTGTGGAACGCATGGCACAGCAGTGTCGTAAGTATCTTCCGGAGCTTGCGGTTATGGCATCCGAGGAGGCTGCCGAGCAGCTGCAGCAGCAGATTAAGGATATTCCCGTCCGCATTGCGTGGGGAGAAGCCGGCCTCGTTGAAGCGGCTACCATGCCCCAGGCTGATTGCGTGATCACAGCTGTCGTTGGTATGGTTGGCTTGAAGCCTACTTTGGCTGCAATTAAGGCGGGTAAACGCATTGGTCTTGCCAATAAGGAAACCCTGGTTTGCGCCGGTGAGCTTGTTATGAAACAGGCAAAGGACTTCGGCGTAGAGATCATCCCCGTAGATTCTGAGCATTCTGCAATTTTTCAGTGCTTAATGGGAAATCTTAATCACGAGGAGATCAAACGGCTGATCTTAACTTGTTCCGGCGGTCCTTTCTACGGCATGACGTCGGAACAGCTTCAGCATGTGACCAAGGCGGATGCATTGAAGCACCCCAATTGGAAGATGGGTGCAAAAATCACCATTGATTGTGCTACACTGATGAATAAGGGATTGGAAGTCATTGAAGCCATGCGCCTTTATGATATGCCCTTGGAAAAGGTGGATGTTGTGATCCACCGCCAAAGCATTATTCATAGTATGGTGGAATATACTGACGGTGCAGTTATGGCACAGATGGGCAGCCCGGATATGCGCCTGCCTATCCAATTGGCCATGACTTATCCTGGGCGGACTCAGTGTATCGCGCCGGAATTGGATCTGCTCACCTGCCGACCGTTGACTTTCGCGGCACCGGATATGGACGCATTTCCTTGTTTGTCGTTGGCAAGAGCCTGCGGTAAAGCCGGCGGCACTGCTTGTCCGGTCATGAACGGTGCCAATGAAGAAGCCGTTGCCTTGTTCCTGGAGGACAAAATCGGTTTCTATGATATTTACAGACTTGTCAATAAAGCGGTGGAAACCGTGCCTTTTATTGCTAATCCTACCCTGGAACAGATCTTGGAGGCCGACCGTCAGGCCAGATTGGCGGTAAGATCAATTTAAGCGAGGATCCTCATGAGTATTCTTTTTGCAATTCTGCTGTTCAGCCTTTTAATATTTGTCCACGAGCTTGGTCATTTTGTGGCGGCAAAGCTGTCCGGTGTCCAGGTCAATGAATTCTCCATTTTTATGGGACCTGCTATTGTTCAATGGAAGCGGGGAGAAACACAGTACAGCATTCGCTGTATTCCCATTGGTGGATATTGTGCTATGGAGGGCGAGGACGAAGATACGGATAACCCCAGATCTTTCCAAAAGGCAGCCTGGTGGAAACGACTGATTATTCTGGCAGCCGGTTCTTTTATGAATTTGTTGTTGGGCGTTATTCTGATGGTGATCGTATATCTGCCCACTGCGCAGGTTGTGGAACCCGAAATTGCAAGCTTTGAAAGCTTTTCCACAGTTAACGGAGAGGATGGCTTGCAGGTTGGCGATCGTTTTGTGGAATTGGATGGGGAAAACATCTATTTGCAAAGTGATTTTGGTATGCTGCTTGCTTTAAATCCCAGTGAGAAGCACGATGTGGTGGTGGAGCGTAACGGCAAAGAGGTGCATTTAAATGACTTTGTCATGGAAAAGCACCTTACTTTGGATGAAGAAGGCAATGAGATCATGCTGTACGGCATTAACTTTGTGCTGGATTCTGATGTTACCCTGGGCGAGAAGCTGCGCGAGGCATGGTATAGCTGCCTGGATAATGCCAGAATGGTTCGTTTGAGCCTGCAAATGCTGGTGTCCGGTCAAGCCGGTTTGCAAGATATGACGGGTCCTGTGGGCATTGTGAAGGTGATGTCTGACACGGCGGAGCAGTCGGGATCGTTTTTGGCAGCCTTGCTGAATATGTTGTATTTCGGTGCGTTTTTGGCCATTAATCTTGGTATTATGAATCTTCTGCCCATTCCTGCACTGGATGGCGGCCGAGTGGTAGGCTTACTTTTGACTACAACTATCGAAAAGATTACCAGAAAAAAGCTGAATCCCAAGATTGAGGGCTATATCCATGGCATTGGCATGTTCCTGCTGTTGGCACTTATGGCATTTATTTTGTTTAAGGGTGTATTTACCATTTTTAAGGGGTAAAAAGAAATGACCAGATCAATTCAAGTTGGCGGAATTACCATTGGCGGCGGAGCCCCTGTGGTGATCCAGTCTATGTTAAATACCAAAACCACAGATATTACAGGATCTTTGGAACAGATCCGTAAATTGCAAACGGCTGGCTGTCAGATTGCTCGCTTGGCAGTGCCCGACATGGCTGCTGCGGAGGCTTTTGCGCAGATATGCAAGGAATCGACCTTGCCCCTGGTTGCGGATATTCATTTCGATTATAAATTGGCCATTGCTGCGGCCGAGGGTGGCGCATCCAAGATTCGCATCAACCCCGGTAACATCGGCGGAGAAGATCGGGTGGAAGCGGTTGTTGCCGTATGCAAGGACAAGAAGATTCCTATCCGCATTGGTGTAAACGGTGGCAGCTTGGATAAGCGGCTGCTGGAAAAGTATGGACACCCTACAGCAGAAGCCTTGGTGGAGAGTGCTTTTGAACACCTGGAGCTTTTGGAAAAGTTTGATTTTTACGATACTTGCGTGTCTATGAAATCCTCCACTGTGCCCACTATGGTGGCGGCTGCACGGCTGTTTCGCAGCAAGTGTGACTATCCTCTTCATATTGGCGTGACAGAAACCGGCCCTGTGCGTATGGGACTGATGAAATCTGCTATGGGCATTGGTGCGCTTTTGCTGGACGGCATTGGTGATACCATTCGTGTCAGCTTGACGGATGATCCCGTAGAAGAGGTATATGCTGCTAAGGACATCCTTAAGGCAGCGGGACTTCGCAAAGAAGGCGTAAATATTATTTCTTGTCCTACCTGCGGCCGGACTAAGATCGATTTGATCGGTCTGGTAAACCAGGTAGATGAAGCATTGAAGGATTGTCAGAAGCCCATTACAGTTGCGGTCATGGGCTGCGTTGTCAATGGCCCCGGCGAGGCCAGGGAAGCGGATATTGGCATTGCCGGCGGCGATGGCTGGGGAACGATTTTTGTGAAAGGACAGCAGGTTGAAAAGCTGCCTTATGATGAGCTTCTGCCTGCGTTGCTGAGCAAAATTCAGCAGATGTGATTGGGATATCACTGCATAATGCTGTATCCC
>JAZNHQ010000160.1:0-4284 GCA_045577035.1 Faecousia sp.
AAGTGCGCCCAAATACCGGAAATCCAGGCTCATTAAGGGGCTTGGATGAAGAAAAAAGCAGAGAAAAAGACTATAATTTAGCGTTTTTACGCCTTCCCCTTAAATAACGCCATATAATCAGCGTTTACTGCAGGGGAGGCAAAAAGGAAAACCTGAATTTACGGATACTGCTTTACCGGCAAGCCCTGGGTATATTTATGATCCCAGTCGTCGTCAAACAGGCCAAGGGTGGGATTGCCCAGTGCCATATCCTTGGCAAGCTCCTGCAGCACATCCACCACTTCCAGGCTTTCCAGATAGAACTCCGGCAGCGCCTCCGCGCCCAACTGAGCGCCCAGGATCGCACCGGTCATGGCACCTACCGCCGCACTCTTTCCTGAGTGGTTGATCGCAACGATCATAGCAGTATCAAAATCTCCGCCGCTGGCAAGGCAGGCATACATGGCTGCTGCCAGGCACTGGTCTGCGGTGTCACAGGTCAGCTCTTCCATGATCTGGCGGGAATCGTCCTGGGGCATCTGTAATGCCCTTTTCAGCTTGGCGATGATCTGTGCGGTCTGAGAAAACCGCATGGAAAACTGTACATTCACAGTGTCAATGGCCTGTAAAAACTGCTCCTTCAGATCCCGTTCCGGTGCGTCTACAATTCCGGCGATCACATTGGCCAGCACAGCAGCGCTGATATATACCTCCGGTGCGCCGTGGGTGGTAGCCACCGCCGCTGCCGCCAGCTGGGTCATTTGGGCAGTATCCATCCGTTTGGAGTCATAGGCAAGTCCCACCATAGCCGCTGAGAGCATAGAGCCGGGATTGGCACTTCTGTTGAGAGGCGCTTCTATGGTGCCAGGATTCTGCGCCCGGAGGGCATCCAGCATCCAGCTGTCCCGGCAATGTCTGCGGCGCAGGGCAGGCACGTGGGACACCCAGCAATGGTATTTTTCCGGATCCCGTGGCAGATCCTGCCGTCTTGCCCATTCCTTCATGGACAGTTGCAGATATCTGGTGTAAAGCTCCGGCTTTCCGCGGGTAATGCCCAACAGCAGGCCATTGGCAGCATAAGCACCCATCTGTGTGTAGGAAGACACCTCCGCATAGCCATTGGCAAGGTCATAGCCCAGCAGTCCGTTAGGGCCGTAATCCTCACATATTTCTTTCCAGGTCTTTCCGTCTACGGTATAGCCCATGGCATCACCCACAGCCATGCCCAGAAGACAGCCGCCACAAGCCGATACTCTGTCTGCCATAACCTTTCCCTCCTGATTTCTTTTTTTCGACGCAGCAATATTCCCTCTCCCGGGAGAGGGTATTACAGGCGCACCGCTTCTTTTGCCGCGTATGTAAGTCCCTTAGGGTAGAAGAATTGCAGCTTTTCTTTGGCAATGGAGAATTCAATTTCCCTGCCCGTGCGCAATTCGCCATCCAGGTTGATCTTCGCTTCCTTGTCACAGGTGACCTTCACCCGGTCTGTGCGATAATGGCGGATCAGCTTGGGGTAGTTTTTATACTGTCCCTTTTTGTACTTGCTCACCACCTGTGCCACCTTCAGCCGGGACACCTTTTCTACGATCAGCACATCCATCAATCCGTCGCAGGGATCTGCCTCCGGCACCGGGTTAAAGCCGCCGCCGTAAAATCTGCCGTTACAGATGCAGATCATGGTCTTTTTACCGTCAATGACCTGGCCGTCAATTTCGATCACATAATGCTCCGCGATCTTCTTGACCACATTGACCACCGTAGAGGCCGCATACGCCCGGAAACCATGCAACAGGGGCAGCCGCTTATACCGGGCCACATCGGTGCCGATCCGGGCATCCAAGCCCACAGAGCAGATATTCAAGCTGTAGTCGTCATTGCAGCGGATCAGGTCGAATTGGGTCTGCTCGCAGTCCAGCAGCCGTTCCAGGTCAAAAAACGCCTTTGGATCATCAAACACCCTTACAAAGTCGTTGCCGCTGCCACCGGAAAACACCGTCACCGCCACATTGGCATAGCCTGCCGC
The DNA here is from genome assembly GCA_045577035.1 of Faecousia sp. GTDB lineage: Bacteria > Bacillota > Clostridia > Oscillospirales > Oscillospiraceae > Faecousia. Next base: position 2,003 of record JAZNHQ010000160.1, read on the forward strand.
ACCAACCGCCACCTCATTGAGTGTGCCGTCACCGCCGCAGGCATAAACCCGGTATTCCTCCCCGGTCTGTGCCGCCTCCCGGGCGATCCGGGTACAGTCACCGGGGCATTGGGAGATGGCTATGGTGTAGTCCAGTCCCCGGGCCTTGCATACCTTTTCTATTTTCTCTTTATAGCTTCGGCTGCGATCCCGGCTGCCCGCCGCCGGATTGACGATGAACAGATGCTTCATTTCTTTCCTGCTTTCCGGCTGTTATCGGTAAACATATAGTAGTCGCACTTGATCATACCGTTATACAGCTTTCTCTTTTTATCCGCACGGCGGCCGAAATAGTGCTCAAACTCCGGCTCCGAGGTAATGATAAACTTCTTCCAGTTGTTGGCAAATTTCAAATGTCTGCCCAGGGCGGCGTAGAGCCGTTGTGCGCTGCTCTGCTCCATAAGCCGCTGGCCGTAGGGGGGATTGCAAATGATGATGCCGCTGTCTGTGGGCAGGCTCATTTTGGTAGCATCGCCGTCTGCGAATTTCACGCAGTCGGACACGCCGGCCTTTTTGGCATTGGCAATGGAGAGAGACACACATTTGGGGTCATTGTCAGAGCCCAAAATATGGTAATCACCCTTAAATTCCCGATCCTTGGCTTCGGTTTTCACCTGTTTGAAAGTATCCTCATCCATCCAGGCAAAGGCCTCTGCCGCAAACCGCCGGTTCAGGCCGGGAGCCCGGTTTTTGGCGATCAGGGCAGCTTCAATGGGGATCGTTCCGCTGCCGCAGAAAGGATCCCACACAAAATCCCTGCCCCGGTAACGGGTCAAAATCACCATGGCAGCCGCCAGGGTCTCCCGCAGAGGGGCTTCGTTGCCTACGGCACGGTAGCCACGCTTATGAAGGCCGGGGCCGGTGGTATCCAGGTACAGCACCACCCGGTCATTCATCAGGGAAAACTGCAGCTGGTACTTGGCACCAGTTTCCGGCAGCCAGGTAACACCGTACTTTTCGCCCAGCCGCTTGGATGCGGCCTTTTTTATGATTGCCTGGCAATCCGGCACACTCATAAGGGTGCTGTTTAAGCAGTGCCCCTTCACCGGGAATGCGCCATCCTTGGGAATATAGGCTTCCAGGGGGGTATTATACACGCCCTGGAAAAGCTGCTCAAAGGTCTTGGCAGAAAACTCCGCCAGCACCAACAGCACACGCTCACCGGTACGCAGACACACATTGGCCTTTGCCAAAGCGGACTTGTCACCGGAAAACAGCACCCGGCCATTCTCCACCCGGACATTTTCCATATCCAGCCGCTTCAATTCATCACCGGCAATGCCCTCCAGTCCAAACAGGCAAGGCACCGCAAATTCAAATTTATCCATAACTCCTCCATTAGGGGATGATCTTATTTTTCTTCAAATAGCGTTCTTCTTCGGAAAACACACAGCCGCAGTATTTCTGCATATAAAAGCCCAGTTCCCGGGCCTTTTCCTGTCCGGCCTTGAAATAGGGACGAAAATCCCGGTACAGGAATTCAACGCCATACTCGGAAGCGGCTCTTTGGGCAACCTCCCGCATCAGCTCGTGATTCTGATAAGGACTGATAAAAAGGCTGGAAGTGAAGCTGTCAAAGCCACCCTCTTTTGCCATCCTGGCGGTTTCCATGAGCCGCATCTCGTAGCATTTCCCGCAGCGGTTTGCGATATCCTCCGCCACAGCGCGGACAAAGGGGCGCAGAGCGTAATCATTCTGCTCGATCAGAGGCAGGTCAATGGTAGGCGCATACTCCCGAAGGCAGTTTCGTCTGGCACGGTACTCTGTAAAGGGATGGATATTGGGGTTGTACCAAAAGCCCGTGACCTCAATATGATCGGTGCGAAGCACATCAATGCACTGATTGGCGCAGGGGGCACAGCAAATATGCAGCAGTGTTTTCATAGTATCTCCCGAAAATGTCAATATTTTTAATATTATAACACGAAATTCCATGCTGTGCAACCGCCCATTCCACAGATTTTTTACCCGTTCCATGATAAACTGAAACCACAAAGTCCAATTTATCGCACTGAGCAGATGGTTAGGCGCAGGCACCAAAGCCTTCTCCTGTTGCGGTGCCCGGCACCCTCGTCGGCGCAAACGCCTTCCTCGTTTGCCGACCGCGGCCACTCGCTCAGGTCGCTGTTTCCGCCACCGGCGGCGCTCCCATCGCTCCCCCTCGGGGGAAGGTGTCACCAGTGCGCACACTGGTGACGGATGAGGGGCGTTGGTTATAGGATCTGTGCTGTGGCGCGTTTTCG
>JAZNHQ010000161.1:0-11786 GCA_045577035.1 Faecousia sp.
ATCTTCAATGCAGCGCTTCATGTCGCCGCTCAGGTGGTTATTGGCCTCTATACACAGCCGGGCCACCACCTGCGTGATTTGCTGCGCTTTCAGTTCTCGCATAGCTTTTACCTCCGTTACAGGGGTACATTGTATATCTCATCCTGCAGCGCGCCGTAGCGGCTGGTGACTTTCGCCACGACCCGGTCGCCCACGGGTGCCTTGGCCGGTGTGCCGGTAATGGCTTCTGTCTTTTCTTTCAGCTGGTGAATATCGATCACCGGCAGGTTTGCTGCCTTCAGATCCCGGATCAGCTCCTGATTTTTGGGGTTGACCGCAATACCACCCTGGGTCACCAGCACATCAATGTCCTGACCGGGGGTGGAGATGCAGTTCACATGGTCGGTAACAATGGGAAGTCTTGCCCGGAACATGGGGGCAATGATCATGGACAGCTTGGCGCCGGCCGCGGTATCGCTGTGACCGCCGGAGCCGCCCATAATATAGCCGTTGGAATCGGTATGAACATTCACATTGAAATCCGTATCAATTTCCGTTGCACCCAGGATCACCACATCCAGGCTGTCCACCACCGCAGAGCGGAAAGCGGGGCTGGCGTACTGCATGGCAGAGATCTCCTGGTGGTTGGGGTTGGTGCGCAGGGATTCCACAGCCTTCAGATCGAAGCACTGCACATCCATCAGGCTCTTGAAGCAGCCTGCCTGCAGCATGTCCACCAAATAGCCGGTAATACCGCCCAGGCCGAAGCTGCCCTGGATGCCCTTTTCCAGCATAATATCCTTCAGGAACTTGGCAGCGGCCAAGGATGCACCGCCTGCACCGGTCTGGAAGGAGAAGCCGTCCTTGAGCAGGCCGGAATTCTCAATGACCTTGACAGCGTGCTGTGCCATAACCAGACCCACAGGATCACGGGTGATCTGGGTAGTGCCGGACACAATACCCTTAGGATTACCGATGGCATCCACGCATACCACATAGTCCACATAGGTCTCAGGAATAGAGAAGTCCATCAGGGGGTACGGCACCAGGTTATCGGTGATGATGACCACCTTTTTTGCGTGCATGGCGTCTGCATAGGCATAGCCCAAAGAGCCGCAGGCGGATTTGCCGTACTTACCGGAGCAGTTACCCATGGGGTCAGAGGTGGGTGCGGCGATAAAGGCCACATCAATGGGGGTCTTGCCGGTGCAAATGTCGCTGGGACGGCCGCCGTGGGTGCGGAACTGCACAGGCTTTTCCAGGATGCCCTGGGAAATGGCTCTGCCCAAGGGGGCAGAAATGTAGTTGGCGCAAATGCCGGTGACCACACCGGACGCAATATGTCCCTGCAGGGGCAGGTGGGTGTCAAACAGAGAGCTGGCGTTGACGGTGATATCCTTGATACCGAGGTTTGCCACCTCTTCCATGACCATATTCAGAACAAAGTCGCCGTTGCGCAGATGGTGATGGAAGGATACGGTCATACCGTCTTTCAATCCTGCCAGCTGCACGGCCTCACGAATGGATTTGACCAGTTTGGACATACCTTACATCCCCCTTTCCATACCCAGGGCTTCTGCCATGGCGATGGTCTGCTTTGCCCGGTTGACGATGGGCGCATCGATCATTTTGCCGTGAAGGGAAATGGCACCCTTGCCCTGCTCTTTCGCCAGCGCAATGGCCTCCATGACCTCGTAGGCGTAGTCCACATCCTTTTGGGTGGGACTGAACACGGAATTGATAACCTCCACATGGCGGGGAGAAATGGAAGCCTTGCCGGTGAAGCCCAAACTCTTGGCCAGGGTGGCATCCACCACGATACCCTCGTCATCGTTTACATCCGTAAAGGGCGTGTCGTACACATCCACACCGGCGGCACGGGCGGCCACCACCAGACGGGTACGGGCATATTCGATCTCACGGCCCTCCTTGGTGCGCTTGCACTGCAGGTCCGCAGTCAAGTCCTCTGCACCCAGGAACAGTGCCTTCACGCGCTTGGTGGCAGAGGCAATGGCGAATGCATTTTCTACGCCCATGGCGGTCTCGATCAAGGGCATCAGGCCCACGGTATTCTTTTCCATGCCCAGCTTGGCTTCTACTTCGGTAATGTAGGCATCCGCCTCCAAAACATCCGCAGCGCAGCCGGTCTTAGGCAGCAAAATCAGACCGGGGGTATGGGGCAGGATCTCGTCAATGTCCTGCTTCCAGTAGGGGGTATCAATGGAGTTGATACGCACAATGATCTCACAGCCACGAAAATCCATGTACTTCATGGTGTTGCGTACCAGGATTCTGGCAGCATCCTTTTGATCCGGTGCAACGGCATCCTCCAGGTCGAAGATCACAGCATCGGAGCCCAGGCAATTGCCGTTGATCAGCATATTGGGGTTATTGCCGGGCAAAAACAGCATACTTCTTCTCATAGTCTTACTCCTTTCCCCGGACGATGGCGGTCTCCACCCGGGCACGGATCACACATTCCAGTGCGCCCCGATCCACCACGCGGATCTTGGCATTTTCTACGCCCTTTTCCGTCAGTACTTCCTTGACCACCTGGCGAATAGCGTCACCAAACTGCTGACTGACCACACTTTCCAGGGTGATGTCCAGGCCGGTGCCGGGCTCGATCTCCACATAGGCATCGCTGGATTCCATGGTACCCGCAGATGCCATCTTCTTGATTTCCATAAAAACAACTCCTTTCAGATTGTACTATAACAATTCGATTATATTGTATAACATATTAAAAGATAATGCAATCCTTTTTCAAATTTTCTTTGCATATATAAGGATTTGTTGTATAATAAAACCAAAGAAATTTTGAAGGGGTATCCTATGGACATTGAACTGGGGTTTGCGCCCAAGGGGCGCAAGCTAGAAATATGGAAAGCATTTTTATCCAACGCCGGTTTGGAGGCCGATGAAAGTGTTGAACGCACGGTGCTTGTCTGGGACGAGGGTGAATTGATCGCCACCGGCTCCCGGCAGGGAAACCTGCTCAAATGCATTGCCGTGGATGCGTTTCGCCAGGGTGAGGGGCTCACCGCAACCCTGCTGACCCAGCTGCGGCAGGATGCCTTTGCCGCCGGTCACCGGCACCTGTTTTTATACACCAAGCCCCAAAACCGCTTTATGTTTTCTTCCCTGTTCTTCTACCCTGTGGCACAGACAGATGATGTGCTGCTGATGGAGGACAAGCCCGATGGCATCCGCAGCTTCCTGGCAACTTTAGAGCCTGTACCCTGTGACGGTATCGTAGGCGCAGCGGTTATGAACTGCAACCCCTTTACCCTGGGGCATCGTCATCTGATTGAGACTGCCGCCGCAGAATGTGACCGGCTGTACATATTTGTGCTGTCCGAGGACAAGAGCCAATTTTCCGCCGCAGACCGGTTGGAGCTGGTCAAGCAAGGCACCGCAGATCTGAAAAATGTAACGGTTCTGCCTACCGGCCCTTATCTGATCTCCTCTGCCACCTTCCCCACCTATTTTCTCAAGGATCGGGAACAAGCGCAGACCGTACAATGCCTGCTGGACATTGAAATTTTCGTCAAATACTACGCCCCAAAATTCGGCATCACACGGCGGTATGTGGGCACAGAGCCCCTGTCCGCCATGACCAATCAGTACAACAAAGCACTTATGGAGCATTTACCCGGCAAGGGCATTGAACTTCGGCTGATCCCCCGGCTGGAATCCGAAGGAGCCCCCATCAGCGCCACCACCGTCCGCAGCCTGCTGGGCACCGGGCAAAAGGACGCCCTTGCCAAGCTTGTACCCCCCACCACTTTGGAATATCTCATCAAGGAGGAACTACTATGAATTATCAGCGTCCCACCCATGTTATGAGTTCTTATTACGCCCCCAGAGGTCACCACCGTATGTATGCCCTGGGCATGGAACTGGCACAGCTGTACCTGTCCCCCAACGACAAGCTGATCGGCATTATCGGTGACGCAGGCTCCGGCAAAAGCGCGCTGATCAAGGGCATGTTCCCCGGCCTGGATCTGACCAATGACGACAATGGCGTGTATGTACGCCCCCTGCCCATTTTGGATCAAGATCGCGGTTTCTCCTTCTTCACTCCCCATACCTATCACCTGGATATCCGTTTTGAAAACGGCTTCACCCAAATGAGCGAGCTGGCAGAGGCCATTTCCGAAGCTCTGCACAAGGGCAGACGGGTGGTTGTGGAGCATTTCGACCTGGTGTATCCCCTGCTGGGTGCCAACGCCGACCTGCTGATCGGTGTAGGTGAGCATGTGGTCATTGCCCGTCCTACTATGTTCGGCCCGGAGCCGGATACCATCAAGGACGAGGTTTATAAGACCCTGCGCTACCGCCTCATGGCACACACCGCAGAGGATATTTGCGAGATGTTCATCAATGAATACGACCTGAAGCGTGAGGGCCACGACGATGTGAAGCATGGCTTTGCTATTTTCTACCAAGACACCAAGCCCGATATTGATCTGATAGAGCTGGAAAAGAAGGTCAACGACATCATTGCCCAGGATCTGCCCGTCACCTATGTAGACGATACCCACATTTCCATTGGTGACAGCATCCAGGAATGTGACGGTCCCCGGATCCATGTGCACCGCACCGGTCAGATCGAGAACTTCCACCTGCTGCACCATTTCCTCTACGACCGCTACAAGCACCGCTATCTGATGGTTGGCTGCGTAGGCGCAGAGGCAGAAGAATTGCTGAAGGGTCTGGATAACCGCCGTCAGCGCCCCGGCTTCTGGGATTAACTATGGAAGCCACATTGCAAGAGATTCTGGATACCCGGGAACACCGGGCATTCACACAGAAGCAGCTTTTGGACAAGTACCAAAAGCCCCTTTTGTGGTTTACCATGAACATCCCCGGCCCGGAAAAGTTCAACCGGGATGTGTCCATTGGCTTTTCCGTGGGCTGCTGGCTCTTAGGGGATGCTCTGCAAGGGCATATTCTCCACCGGGAGCAGCACCGCAAGCACACCGGCTGCGAAGCCTATTATGTGGCAGATCTGCCTGCAGCAGAGTTAAAGCAGCTGGCTTTGGAAATTGAAGAAACCGACCCCATCGGACGGCTCTTTGATATGGATGTGTTGGACGCTGACGGCAAAAAAATTGACCGGGAAAGTTTGGGACTTCCCCGGCGTAAATGCCTGATCTGTGACCAGGACGCCTATATATGCGCCGGTCGCCGCACCCACTCCCTGGAGCAGCTGTGTGACCGTACCGGCTTTTTGCTTTACTTGACCGCAAGACAGTGGATGGCAGAATTTGTGGCAGTGAAGGCATATCTGGCTTTGCAGCAAGAGGTCTCCACCACCCCAAAACCCGGTCTGGTGGATCGCAACAACCGGGGCGCCCACCGGGATATGGGTATGCGCCACTTCTTCACCAGCGCCAATGCCCTGCGCCCCTTTTTTGCCAAATTTGCAGAATCCGGCTATCTGAATCGGGATCTGCCTGCAACCGAAGCCTTTGTGAAACTGCGTCCCATTGGCATGGAGGCGGAAGCGGCTATGCTGCGTGCTACCGGCGGTGTGAACACCCATAAGGGTGCAATCTTCAGCCTGGGACTGCTCTGTGCCGCCGCCGGGCGGCTCAGCCCGGAACACTGGACACCGGATGCCCTTTTGGGAGAGTGCGCTGCTATGACACAGGGCTTGGTGAAACAGGATTTTGCCGGCGTGACCCCGGAAAACGCCAAAACCGCCGGGGAGCGGATCTATGCCCAATACGGCATCCGTGGCATCCGAGGCGAAGCAGAAGACGGCTACCCGGCAGTAAAAAATGTTGGTTTGCCCATACTGCAGCAGGCCTTGTCATCCGGCCTTTCCTTGAACGATGCAGGCGCTGTGACCCTGCTGCATTTGCTGGCAGCCGCCGACGATACCAATTTGATAAGTCGCAGTGACCGCCAGACCCAGCTGGAAATCCAGGCGCGTATTGCCGCCCTTGTGAGCGAAACGCCCTTCCCCTCCTTGGAGGTGATCGGGCAGCTGGACGAGGAATTCATTCAAAAGAATCTCTCCCCCGGCGGCAGCGCCGACCTGCTGGCCATGACCCTCCTGCTGTTCCAGCTCATAAAAGCATAAATCCCAATTTATCGGGCCGTAGTACGGCCGGACAATACGCATTTACCCATGGCAATCATCGTTACTTCCCTTACCCGCCCGGTATCTTTTTGCCAGAAAACCCTTATGATTTCTGAGCTGTTTTGTTATCGGGCGGGTATGGGCAATAAAGATTACCACCCAGAGTAAATGCGTATTGGGGTGAAGCGCCCTTGCGCTTCAAATAGGAATTTGAAAAGGCAGACACGGGTGTGTCTGCCTTTTATGTTATACAAAAGAACCGGCTTCTCTGACCTGGCGGACCAATTCTACGCAGTCCACATCCTGGACACAGATGCCGCTCTTTGCGCACATAGCAGCGGCAAAACCGGCAGCCTGTCCGCTCTCCATGCAGGGTGCCTGCACACGGATAGCCGCAAAAGCGTCGCCGTCCGCACTGATGCAGCGGCCTGCCACCAGCAGATTGGGATGGGTTGCAGTGATCAAGCTGCGGTAAGGAATAAAGCCTGCATCCTCCGGGAAGGTCAGCTTCTGACCGTCGTCATTGGGCAGGTGGATATCCACCGCATGGCAGGAACGGGCAATGGCATCTTCAAAATGGTAGGCAGTTACATATTCCTGGCCGGTCAGCACATGGACGCCCTTGACCCGGCGGCTTTCACGAACACCTGCTACAGTGGCAATGGAGGTCAGATAGCAATCCTTGAATTCCTCCACATGCTCCTTCATCAGCTCCACCAAGCGGAACACATCCCGGCGCATTTTGCTTTCTGCCTGCTGATAGTCCTGGGCATCCACCGCATTCATGGCAGAGCGGGTCATGTTTACGGTAATGCAGCCGGGCACCAAAGTGGTTGCCAGCCAGGGGCCGCCAAACTGAGGCACCTCCACACCCTGCTGCCGCAGAGCCAGCAGCGGCTCACGGACAAAGGTTGCCTGGTGATTGAAGCGGTGATTGCGCTGATGGATAATATGCATCCGATCTGTTTCTGTGTTCACACCGCCCAGGGTAAAGCACAAAGTGCCGGGCTGCAGAGCCTGCTCCTGGGGCAGGAATTCCACCCCTGCCATGGCGCACAGATCTGCATCACCGGTGGCATCAATGAAATACTTGGCCTGCAGGGCGGCCATGCCGCTCTTATTGGATATGATCACAGAGGAAACCTTTTTGTCCTCCATGGCGCAGTCGATGATCACGGTGTTCATGTAGCATGTTACACCGGCATCATCCAGCAGCTGCTGGGCGGACAGCTTGTAGATCTCAGGATTGAAGGACACATTGCACCGGGGCTCTTCCACCAGGCCGCCGCCGTTTTCAATGAGCTTTTGAGCAAAGCGCCAGGCAATACCGCCCACCACCTGCCGGCCATTATAGGAAAATTCGCTCATGGGATTCACATAGCCTGCAGTAGCCATACCGCCCAGGAAACCCAGTCGCTCGATGAGGGCGGTTTTTGCGCCCTTTTCGGCTACTGCCAGCGCCGCACCGATACCGGCTGCGCCGCCGCCGCATACGATCACATCGTAATTTTCCAGCACAGCGATAGTCTTGGAGTAATTGAGAGTTTGCATAGTCAAGATCTCCTTCGTTCTTATAATTTATTTTATCTTAACATATTGAAAAACTTATGAAAATACTTTATATTAAATACAATTTATAAAATATTAAACAGTTGGAGCAGACTATGGGATTTTTAAGTGAAATCATAAGCCGGGAGACCTTTCTCATTGAGCATGGCTCCCATGTGCGGGATTCCATTATCATCGTATTGGAGGGTGAATTTTGCTGCACCATAGGCAGCAAATCATTCACCGCCGCCAAGCACGATATTTGCGTTTTCCGCAAAGAAACTGTGTTTGACCGGAAGGTGCTGCAAAAGCTGCGATGCGTATATATACAGTTTGCAGCTTTTCCCATCCCCTTACAACCGGGACTTTTGCAGACCGCAGACCCGGTGCGCACAGAAAACACCATCGGTTATCTGGCAAAAGCCGTAGAAGAGGGAAATCAGGAACTGACCGCCCACTTTTTATGGGATATTCTGTATCTGCACCGCAGCCGCTCCCACGCAACAGATCCCATGGTGGCCGATTGCATCGCCTATTTTCACCGACATTACAGCCAGCATATCTGCCTGGATACGCTTGTGGAAAAATACGCCATCTCCAAGCAGGGTCTGATCCAAAAATTCCGCAAAAGCGTGCAAAAGACCCCTATAGAGTATCTGTCCATGCTCCGGGTCAACCAAAGCAAGCTGCTACTGCGGGATACCGCACTGTCCGTCAGCCAAATTGCGGAAGCCTGCGGCTTTGAAAATGTCTATTATTTCAGCAATTGCTTTAAGCACCACACCGGCACTTCCCCCTCCGCCTACCGCAAGCTGATTGACCTGTAATATAAATAGTTGAAAGTTGAGAGTGGAGAGTTGAAAGTTAAGGTGTCGGCTACGCTGACAAATTAAAATCATTTCCGAAGGAAATACCTTAGCTCTCAGCTCTCAACTATCAACTCTCAACTCGTGCCTCAGCACGATATATTGGAATTCGAACAACAATCCCGGGGCGCTTCTGCGTGAAGCACCCCGGGATCGTTTTAGGTTCTTTTGATACGGCGGAGCATTTTCTCCAGCTTCTTATAATCGTCCTGGGTCATATTCTTGGAAATAACAGGCAGTTGGGGCAGGCAGCGGTCACCCCACATGACCTTCCAGTTGGTCAAGCGAGACACCGTGGCAAGCTTCTGCTCAATTCTCGATGCCATGATCCAGCCTTTGACCACCTTCATGCACATCTCGTTGTCCAGCAATTCTCCCACAGGCACGGTCAAATCATAGCCGCCTTCATCCTGCAAAGTCTCATCCTCGTCCAGGCTTTCAAACCAGTTGCCCACATTCATGGCTTCCACCAGATCCGGCAGATCATACTGCGTATTGTGCTCTATCACAGCATTTAAGGTAACGGTATCGCTGACGGTGCCCGCCTTGGCAGTCAGGGTATTCGCACCGTCTGCCAGAGGTACATCCGCAAACACCACGCAATGGTCCACCGCTTTTTGCGTGCCGACTTCTCGATCTCCCACATAGAGGGTCACGGTTTCGCAGTTGGTAAATATCGTCACATCCCGCTCACCGGGCGCACGATCTGTAAACCGCCTGCCGCAGATATGCACCATGGGCTCCTTGGTCCAGTAGGCCTGGTACACGAAGAAGGCATCTTTTTTCAGCTTGCGGTCGTGGGACACCAATCCCTTGGAATTCAGGCCTTTGATACCACCCTCGTCACGGCCGTCCACCGCAAAATCAAACATATTCCACACATGGGTACCCCAAATAAAGGGACGGCACATGATGTAGCGCAACAGGGCATGATGATATTTCACCGAGTATTCTTCTGTGTAGTCGTGGTTAATGGGTGTGGCGCTGTGCCATTTGACCAGATTATCCACGCCGTATTCCGACAGACCGTAGGGTCTGTCCGGGTTCATCTTGTGGAATCCATCGAAGGCAATGGGATTGTCCTCAAGGGTACGGGCATACCATCCATAATACAGATTATAGCTCAGTACATCTGTAATGTAATTATGCTCAGAATCATAAGGGACGCTGGCAATCTGCGCCATGGTAGTCAAACGGCTGGGATCTAAGCGCTTACACAGAGCGTTCAGATCCTGGAGATTCTTGAACAATTCCTCGCTAAAGCCGCCAATGGTGATTTCGTTGGAAATGCCCCAGAAGCAGATGGAGGGGTGGTTGTAATTCTGTGCGATCAGCTCGGTCATTTGACTGATGGTGTTGTCATAGGCCTGCTGACTGGGCAGGAACTGACTGATAAAGGGGATTTCCGCCCAAACCACCATACCCTCATCGTCACACAGGTCATAGAACTTCTGATCGTGCTGATAGTGAGCCAGACGAATGGTGTTGGCACCCACCTCACAGATCAAGTCCATATCCTCCCGGTGATCCTCCCAGGAGATGGCCCAGCCCTTGTCCTTGCGATCCTGGTGGCGGCAGACACCACGCAGAGGCACAGACTTGCCGTTCAGATAGAAACCGGTTTCGGCATCCACACGGAAGGAACGGAAGCCAAAGCGGATCACCACCTGATCCACCAACTGACCATCCTTTTTCAGACTAGCCTGGGTGGTGTAGCAGTAGGGGTCTTCTACGCCGTGCCACAGATGGGGCTCCGGCACGACGGCATACAGGCTGGTATGTGCCTGAGCCTCTGCGGTTTCTTTAGCAACCACATTTTCGTCCGCATCCAGGATCTCCACCTCTACGGTCAAGCCATCGCTGTTTACAGGAAACAGGTCAAAACGCACACGGCCATTGGAATAAGCCGTAGCAAATACCGCATCACTGCCGTTTTTCAGCAGATCAAAATGGGCATCCTCAGCTTCAATATATACCACATCCCGGTACAGACCGCCAAAGAAGGTAAAGTCCGCACGCTGGGGATACACCTGGCAGACCTCGTTGGTCACGGACACCTTCAGTACATTGTTGGCAGCGGTCATGGCCTTGGTCAGCTCATAACGGAAGGTGGAGAAGCCGCCCTTGTGAGTGCCCAGCTTCACGCCGTTGCACCAAACCGTGGCAACATGGTTTGCGCCCTGGATTTCTATATACTGGCGCTTGCCGGGAGTGGGATCGGGCAGAGCGATCTCATAAACGCCCACGCCACGATAGTAATCGTTGCCGCCGTCCTGTCCATCCAAGGCATTCCAGGTATGGGGCAGTGTCACTTCTGCAGGTGGTTGACCCGCCTTGGCAAACTGCGCCTGGGTCAAAAGCTTATATGTCCGCATAATATATTCTCCCTTTCAGGCATTATTTCACAAATAACATTTTATCTGATAATACCAGGAAAGTAAACTGCAATCCGAACCATATTTCATTGCAATTAGAATCATTTTGAAGCACAAAACAGCTTAACTCTAAGTTCTAAACTCTAAACTCATAACTTCGTGCGATAGCACGACAAATTGGAATTTACCTACTTGACAGAAGTGCGCAGAAATGCTATAATGACCCTTGCGATGGTGCTCAGGCACCTGTGACTTATGGGCCCTTAGCTCAGTTGGTTAGAGCCTCCGGCTCATAACCGGATAGTCCCGGGTTCGAATCCCTGAGGGCCCACCACACAAACAAAGGCCTTTGCCTTTTATATATAGGGGTATAGCTCAATTGGTAGAGCGGCGGTCTCCAAAACCGTAGGCTCAGGGTTCAAGTCCTTGTGCCCCTGCCAGAAAACAGTCAGTAATTGTTATGATTACTGACTGTTTTCTTTTGCTTTTCGAACTTTTTGAGATAATTTACTTCAAGAACGGGAATGCGATAAAGGTTTTTCCCTTATTTTTCCCCTTATTGGGTGATAATAGGTGGTTTAGTATGGAATTTGATGGGGTATAAATCTTCGGAAAACCCATAGAAATGGTGCTAAATGGTTAATATAAGTTATAAAAACACAAAACCTATGGGATACGACCTTGTGCCCCCTGTGTATTAAAATATAAAGCACTTTTGCGAGTTTGCAAAAGTGCTTTGCTATTTATTTCTTTTATAGGACTGTATCCATCAATTGCCCAGCAATGTCATGGCTGGTAAAACGCATAATGCTTTCCTCCGCCGTGCCGAAGCTGAGGAAATTGACACTGCCATACCACACGATCTGACCATCAATGACTGTGAATTTTTGATGGAAGCCAGTCTTGTACCGGACTTCAACACCA
>JAZNHQ010000162.1:0-4618 GCA_045577035.1 Faecousia sp.
GTTCATATGTGCTATAATGAGAAAAAATCAAAACAGGAGGGGTATTTATGCCACGTACCAGCGATAAAGCGGAGAAAATTTTGGAATTTGTAAACGAATTTGTCCAGGAAAACGGCTATGCCCCTTCCGTGCGGGAGATCGGTGCGGCGGTGGGTCTGCGCTCCACGGCATCGGTGAGCTATCATATCCAGGCCCTGCAGGATAAGGGCCTTTTGAGCGCGCCCGGTCAGAAGGGCCGCAAGCGTGCCCTGTCCACCGGCAACCGCCCCGGGCAGATCCCGGTGATCGGTGTGGTTACGGCAGGTATTCCCATCCTGGCCTTTGAGAATCAGGAGGGCACCATGGCCTGGGACGGCGATCCCAGCTGTTTCGCCCTGCGTGTCCGTGGTGACAGCATGATCAACGCCGGTATTTTGGACGGGGACAAGGTGGTGGTCCATCCCCAACAGACGGCAATGAGCGGTCAGATCGTTGTGGCCCGGATCGGAGATGAGGCGACGGTCAAGCGTTTAAGCCGAAAAAACGGCGAAGTTTGGCTGTTGCCGGAAAATGAGGCCTATGAGCCCATTGACGGCCGGGAAGCGGAATTGATCGGTTTGGTAAAAGCCGTCGTTCGGGAATATTAAAAGTAAGCCTTCCCCTTTGGGGAAGGTGGCAGCCCGAAGGGCTGACGGAAGAGGTAAAAACCTCTCCCGGTTTCGCTGGCGCTCAACCACCCTCCCCATAGGGGAGGGCATAATTGCGCTCCTTGCAATGACATATAAAATGTAGGGCCGGCAAATCTGCCACCCGTATTATAGCAAAAGGGCGTGTTGCAGGATTGATATGCTACCCCCATAAGAGACAGTGAAAAAGAAAAACTGTTTCTTATGGGGGTATTTCTATGTCCAAAAGCAGAAAGATCAGCAAGGAAGAGAAGCTTGCAATCGTTAAGCAATATTTGTCGGGAGAAATAGGTGTCTGTGAAGCCGGACGTCAAATGGGAGTAACACAAGAAAGTATCCGGCGTTGGATTTATCGATATCAGGCGGAAGGAGAAGAAGGATTACAGGAAGCACAGGATCAGCGTAAGTATCCCAAGGAATTAAAGGAAGCAGCCGTGAAAGATTATCTGTCCGGCAAATGGTGCATGGAGGAAATTTGCAAAAAATACAAAATTCGTTCAACTCATCCCCTGCGAAACTGGATTAAGGTGTATAATGGTCATAAGGAATTTAGAAATACGACAGGAGGAAGCCATATGACCAAAGCACGAAAGACTACCTTTGAGGAAAGAGTAGCTATTGCCAGAGAATGTATTGCATCCGGAAGAAACTACGGTGACTTGGCAATCAAGTACAATGTCAGTTACCAACAGGTGTATATCTGGACCAATAAGTATGCTGAACAGGGAGAAGCCGGCTTGGAGGATCGCCGTGGGAAACGGACAGCGCAGCAACAGCCAAGAACACCAGAAGAAGAAATGAAGATCCGGATCGCACAACTGGAGCATGAGCTTTATATGACGAAGATGGAGCGTGATCTGCTAAAAAAATTGGACGAGATAGAAAGGAGGCGGGGCTAAGCCAGGTGCGGCAATCTCATATCTATCTGGCAATAAAAGAAGGCAAAGAAGAATACGGATATCCGGTAGAACTATCTTGTAGCATGTTCGGTGTGTCAAGAGCTGCCTACTATCGTTGGCTCAGCGGAAAGAAATGCAACAGAGAACTGGAAAACGAGAAGATTGCAGATCTTATGGAGCAGATACATACCGAGAACCCTGACAAAGGTTACCGTCGTATCAAAGATGATCTGGCGCACGACCACAAGCTGAATGTAAACGAAAAGCGGGTGCTTCGCATTTGTCGTAGTCTGGATATCAAATCCACTATCAAGTATAAAAACAATGGCTGTACACGACAAGCAGCCAATCCGCAACACATCGCAAAGAATTGGTTGAACCGACAGTTTCATGCAAGTATGCCTAATGAAAAGTGGTTGACCGATGTGACGGAGTTTAAGTGGTACGAAGGTCCTACTGTACACAAGCTGTACCTAAGTGCTATCCTGGACCTGTATGACCGTAGAATTGTTGCGTATATTATCCGGGACCGCAATGACAATCCACTGGTGTTTGATACCTTGGATGCTGCTATAAAAGCTAACCCCAACGCACATCCTTTATTTCATAGCGATAGAGGTTTCCAGTACACCAACCGAGCATTTTATACCAAGCTGAAGAAAGCAAAGATGAGACAGAGTATGTCCAGAGTTGCCAAGTGTATTGACAACGGCCCCATGGAAGGCTTCTGGGGTATTCTGAAACGAGAGAGATATTACGGCAAGCGTTTTACAAGCCGCCAGGAGCTTGTGCAAATGATTGAGAATTATATCACCTACTACAACAACCGCCGGGTACAGCGCAACCTGGGAGTGCTAACGCCGATGGAAAAACACTACAGCTATCCAATGGCAGCATAAAAAGACTTCCGGCAACCCAAAACAGGTCACCGGAAGCAAGAAAAATTTTATTTTATTTCACTGTCTACTTGACGGGGAGCAGTTCAAAATTTGCAACACGCCCTTAATCATATGTAGGGGCGGCAATCTGCCGATAAGCGGGCGACTAATAGTCGCCCCTACAATTCGCATTGGGAAATCGTCAACTCGCAATGACATCAATTATTGGGATACAGGCGTTCAATCGCAGCCTGGGCGGCGGCTTGCTCTGCACGCTTTTTGCTGCTTCCGATGCCAAAACCAACGGTTTCTCCGTTCAGGGTCACTTCCACCCGGAACTGCTTGTCGTGATCCGGGCCACTCTCCCCTACCAGACGGTATGCGATCGTCTGGTTCTTCTTTTGCTGCACCAGCTCCTGCAAGGCGGTCTTGTAGTCCGCATTGTGGAGCTTGGTCACCGGCACGTTCACCAGAATAAACTTCTGCACAAATTGCAGCGCCGCATCCATGCCGCCGTCCAGATAGCAGGCAGCAAGCACGGATTCCACCGCATCCGCCAGGATGGAATCCCGGTTTCGTCCGCCGCCGGACTCCTCGCCCTTGCCCAGCATCAGATGCCGTCCCAGATCCAGTCGGTTTGCAACCTTGGCCAGAGTCTTTTCACACACCATATCCGCCCGCATCCGGGTCAACTCGCCCTCCGGGCGATCAGGAAAGGTACGGAACAAGTGCTCCGCCACCAACATTCCCAGCACCGAATCCCCCAAAAATTCCAGCCGTTCGTTGCTTTTCAGGCTGTCGTGCCAACGCTCGTTGGCGTAGGAGGAATGGGACAGGGCATTTTGAAGCAGGGTGATATTCCGGAACTGATAGCCGATGGCTTTTTCCAGTTCGTTAATCATTGCTGATCTCCTTTAATGCGGCCAGACCGGCTTCCAATTGCTCGGAAATGTTCCGGCTTGCCGCTTCCTCTGCCTGACGCACCGCGTTGCGGAAGGCGATCTGATCGGAAGAGCCGTGGGCCTTGATGACCGGCTTTTGGATGCCCAGGAACTGGGTTCCGCCGATCTCCCGGTAGTCCAGCAGCTTCTTGAATCCCTTGATGTCCTTCATCACCAATGCCGCAGACAGCTTGCTGATTAGGTTTTTCTTAAACATTTTGGACACCAGGCTGCCCATGAACATGGCGGTGCCTTCGATGGACTTCAGCAGAACATTGCCGGCAAAGCCGTCGCAGACCACCACATCCACTGCGCCCAGGGGTACATCCCGGGCTTCCACATTGCCCACGAAGTTAATGAGACCCTTTTCGGAGGCTTGCTGCAAAAGACCGTAGGCCTCTTTCTGCAGGGGCGTGCCCTTGGTGTCCTCTGTGCCGATGTTCAGCAGACCCACCTTGGGGCTTTCAACACCGTAAGTAGCCTTGGCATGGAGGGACCCCACCAAGCCGAACTGGAGCAAAAATTCCGGGGTACACTCCGCGTTGGCGCCGCAGTCCAAAATCACAGTCTTGCCGCCGGTCTTGTTAGGCATGGCAGGACCCATAGCCGCCCGGCGGATGCCCTTGACACGCTTGACGATCAGGGTCGCTCCGGTGAGCAATGCACCGGTGCTGCCGGCAGAGATAAAGGCGTCGCCCTGGCCTTCGGCCAGCATTTTCAGGCCCACCACCATGGAGGAATTGGGCTTTTTGCGGATCACATTGGCAGGATCGTCGTGCATATCCACCACATCCTCAGCATTGGCGATCTCCACCCCATCAGGGAGTGTGTCAATGCCGTTTTGCTTCATCACATTCAGGATATCTTCCCCACGGCCCACCAAAGTGATCTGGCTTCCGTAGGTTTTCGCGGCCTCGATGGCGCCCAGCACCGGAGCAATCGGAGCGTGGTCGCCGCCCATTGCGTCAATAATGATCTTCATACCCACACCTCTTTCTTTATAATCCCCCGGCGATCATTTCGTCAATGATTGCCAGAGAACGGTTGGCAATGGCAAGATTTTTCTCTGCCTTTTTACGCACTCTCTGCTCCAAAGGAGCAATGATGCTGAAATTGATATTCATCGGTTGGAAGGAAACCACCGATTCGTCGCTGATGTAATGTCCCAACGCGCCAACGGCGGTGGTTTTGGGGAATACGGGCGCATCCTTGCCCTGCACCTTTGCCGCCATGGC
>JAZNHQ010000163.1:0-23649 GCA_045577035.1 Faecousia sp.
TGTTCCATAAAAACACCCCCGTTTTTTTATTATACCAGAAACGGGGGCGTTTTGGAAGTTTTTTGACAGACTGTGCACGGTATGCAGCTTTAGGAAGTCGGATCGTAGCCATGTCGTTCTGTGAGCCAAGGAGTTGATAGCCCCAGTTGTCTTCCCTAAGACCGCTTGGCCTCCGACTTTCTCCATTGTTCCATAAAAACACCCCCGTTTTTTTATTATACCAGAAACGGGGGCGTTTTGGAAGTTTTTTGACAGACTGTGCACGGTATGCAGCTTTAGGTTGCATACCGTGTTTTTTATGCTTTTTTATGTTGTTGCCAAATGGACAGTAATCTAAACAGCGTTGATATGGTAAGAATTCCTACAGCAATAGCACCTGCTATAGCAATGGTATTGGTACCCCGATCTGCAAAAGCAGACATATTGCCTTGGATCAAATAATTAGTGGTGTAGTAGATTCCGGCTCCGGGCAATAATGGGAACAAAGAAATGATCAGATAGGATATGGCGGGGAATTTGCGTATCCTAGCCATAATCTCTGAATAAGCAGCAGCAAATAATGTGGCGGCAAAATATGCGAAGATGGAAGATTGTCCCATGATCACACATAAGCCATAAACTGCCCATGTCAAACCGCCACCCAATATACACAGCACCGTCCCTCGGCCATGTATATTGTATAAAAATGTGAAGCCGGAACATCCGATCAACGCGGCAATACATTGCACCCATAGGGGATAGTTGATTGCCTCGGAACTGACTGCATTTCCGAGAATAGCAGATATCAGCTTCCATCCAATGCCTGTGCCTAATGCAATTGCGGCAGCAACTAAAAGAACCTGCATGATTCGGTTAATGCCCGAATTGGTATCGCCGTAAATGATATCGCGAACTGCGTTTGTAAACACTAGTCCCGGCAACAGGATCATTAAAGCACCAATGATCACGCAATCCACTCTTGGTACAATCTTAAGAACACCAAGGGAATAGGCCGATATAGCTAGGATTAAAGATAATACAATCGTTGAGAAAAAAGGATTAACCTTCATCTTGTTGAGGTAATGATTAACAATGCCGATCAGTGCGCCACAGAATGCGCCACAAAGAAAATCAATCAATCCACCGCCGAAGAATACGGCGTATCCTGCTGCACCCATCATGCTGCCAAATACTATTAATGGTAGCTTGTAGTTTCGCAGGGATGCGGTGGTTTCGGCAAGCCATTGAATGGCCACAGTCGGATCAGGCTTTTCATAGCAAATCTTTCTGCTTAAGGCATTGTACTGTTCAACAGCATGCAGATTATTGCCATGGAATCCGATTCGGCGCATCCTGGTCATAGGTTTGCCGTTTTCGCCTTCAATGCTTACTATCAGATTGTTGGGAATTGCGAATACCTCAACCTCGATATTATAAGAAGCCATGATTCTATGAATGGTGTCCTCTACACGGAATGTTTCCGCACCACTCATGGCCAGTTGATAACCCAAATCAGAGCATAATTCAAGTAAATGATAATAGTCCATTTATAAACTCCTGTTTTACTTCGATAGAGCAAGTATATCATATTCTAAGAAAAATACAAGAAAAAACCTCCGGAAGATAGTCTTCCGGAGGGGAGTATTATTTACGAACAAACAGAACACCGAGTGTTCCGGGACCGCAATGGCAGGAAACGGTGCAGCCGGCTTCTGTCCAATAGATATTATCGAAGGAAGCAACCTCATCCACGGTGTCTATAACTGCACTTAAACACTCGTCAGATACAGGCGTGCGTGTAACGAACAAGGTCTTATTATCTAAATCATCACGACCGGTAAGACGATCCTTGATATATGTGGAAAGACATTTTGCATAATTTCCACGATACTTCTTTACAACGCCCATTTTTCCGTTTTTAACCTCAATGCATGGCTTCAAACCCAAAAGGTTGGCGCCCAATGCAGCTACCGCGGAGCAACGGCCACCCTTGACCATGTATTTTAGTTGATCTAACAGGAAACTTGCCTCAACCTTTTCTGTGAAGGATTGAAGTTCTGTAACAATGTCATCCAAATCTGTGCCATTAGCCGCTAGCTCACAAGCCTTAAGGACGACCAAGCCCTGCCCAGTGGAAAGATTTTGGGAATCTATAACCCGAACATTATCAAACTCTTCTGCAGCCAAGCGAGCATTCTGGTGACAAGAGGAGAAACCGGATCCAATGTTAATATGGATAATACCATCGTAATCGGGTGCGTACTTGGCAAATAATTCGGTATACTCCTCAATGTTCAAAGCCGTAGTGGAACACAGGTCTCCGCCAGCTGCAACGTGAGCAAAGATATCGGCAGGAACAATATTCACACCGTCGGAGTAGACCTTGCCGTCCTTGATCACGGTAAGCGGCATTAAAGATATATCATATTTTTCAAGGAGCTCTTGAGAAAGATCGCAGGTGCTGTCGGATAGAATTTTAATTTTCATATGTATGGATTCCTTTCAAACAGATTGAGAAGCTGTTTTATTCATCATAAAGCAAGATGGTTCAAGGTCAATAGAGCGCAAATAGTCAGCGCCCCAATCGCGCATGGCCTTCAATACGGGCATAAGACTTTGACCAAGCTCGGTCAGCGAATATTCAACATGAGGTGGGATTACGGGGAATACCTTGCGATGTACCAGCTTGTTGGCTTCAAGTTCTCTTAGTTGCTGCGTAAGCATTTTAGCTGTTGCGCCGGAAATCAACTTGCTTAATTCGGAAAAACGCAGCTTGCTTTCAGACAAGTGCCAGAGAATTAATCCCTTGTATTTTCCGCCGATCATTTCCAATGTGGCGGAAACAGGACAAATACTTGTTGTTTTCATGTAATACCTCCATAGTTTCCAAAAGGGTAGTATGGTACAAAATAGTGCATACTTGCATTTTGTAAATCAAGTGATAGAATAGTATCATATAAGTGAATATCTGTCAAGGAAGGGTACTAAATTATGAAATTGAAGTTTTATGTGACCGGTATGACCTGCGCGGCATGTTCGGCTCGCGTTGAAAAGGTTACAAGTCAAGTGCCTGGCGTTCGAAATGTTGAGGTTAATTTGTTGGCGGGGACAATGTCTGCGGAGTCCGATTCAGAGACGGTTGTACAACAAATTATCGCATCGGTTCGAAATGCGGGATACGGAGCTTCGTTAGTCGGAGATAAGGGTACGGAAAAGAAGGAAGCGGATAATGGATTGCAGCAGATGAAGATTCGCATTATCGGTTCAGCGTCCATGCTGATTGTCTTGATGTACTTTACCATGGGGCATATGATTGGTTTGCCCTTGCCCCAATGGTATTGCGGTATCAATAATGCAATGGTTGCGGTTTTGGTTCAATTCTTTCTGACCGTCCCGGTTGTTTTGCTGAATCGAGTTTATTACACTCGAGGTCTCAAGAGTTTGTGGCATCGTGCGCCTAATATGGACTCATTGATTGCGGTTGGCTCCGGTGCTGCTTTATTGTATGGCATTGTTGCCATGTTCCGTATTGCTTATGCTATGGGCAATGGTGATTTGGACACGGTAGAGTCATATCGTCACAATTTGTATTTTGAATCTGCGGCAATGATTGTCACACTCATTACCTTTGGCAAGTTTTTGGAAACCAGGGCAAAGGGAAAAACCGGTGATGCCATTCGGAAGCTTATGGATTTGCGCCCGAAGACTGCCGTCATACTGAAGGATAACCAGGAACTTACAGTGCCCGTAGAACAGGTTCAGATTGGCGATGTGGTTATTGTTCGTTCCGGCGGAAGTATTCCCGTAGACGGCACCGTGATCGGTGGAAGATGTGCTGTGGATCAAAGTGCATTGACCGGTGAAAGTGTACCGGTTGAAAAGGCCCTAGGAGATCGAGTCAGTGCGGCGACGATCAATAGGGAAGGTTATATTCAGATTCGAGCTGATAAAATTGGCGAAGATACAACACTATCTCAGATTATTCGGCTTGTGGAAGAAGCGGGTGGTTCCAAAGCACCGATTGCTCGGCTTGCGGATAAAATTGCAGGAGTCTTTGTCCCAGTGGTAATGGGCATTGCCCTTGCTTCTTTTGCGGTTTGGTTTGCTTTGGGCTATGGATTTGAATTTGCAATGAATATTGGTATCTCTGTGCTGGTTATTTCTTGCCCATGTGCGTTAGGATTGGCTACACCTGTGGCAATTATGGTTGGTACGGGGCGAGGGGCTGGTTTAGGGGTTCTGTTTAAAAATGCAGAGTCACTGGAAAATCTGCACAAGGTTAATACTGTTGTATTGGATAAAACCGGTACGCTGACATCCGGAAAGCCAGAAGTTACGGATGTTTTACCCGAGAATGTCAGTGAAACTGAACTTCTTAAGATTGCTGCCTCATTGGAGGTAGGCTCAGAACATCCCTTTGCCAAAGCAATCTTAAAAAAAGTACAGGGAATCTCTTTTGAGGAGCCAAATCAATTTGAGACCTTGCCTGGGCGTGGAGTATCTGCTATAATCAATGGCGTGAAGTATTACGGAGGCAATCAAAAGCTTATGGAAAGCCTGGGGATTGCGGTTCCGGAATATGATCAGTTGTCTGAATCCGGAAAAACACCACTATACTTTGCATCTTCAGAGGGGCAATATTTAGGCGCAGTTGTTGCGGCTGATGTATTGAAGGAAGATTCGAAACTTGCGGTTGAAACGATGCGTAAGCTTGGCCTTGAAGTAATTATGCTTACCGGCGATAACCGGAGGACAGCGCAAGCAATTGGTAAGCAAGCCGGAATTGATCACATAATATCGGATGTGCTACCGGAAAATAAAGCAGAACATGTTCAAAGCTTACGCCGGCAGGGAAGAAATGTTCTCATGATTGGTGACGGTATCAACGACGCACCGGCGCTTGTCAGTGCCGATGTTGGCATGGCAATTGGAGCGGGTACAGATGTGGCCATGGAAGCGGCTGATGTAGTATTAATGAACAACTCATTATCAACCGTTTCTGATGCGATTTCCCTCAGCAAAGCAACTATGCGTAACATTCGACAGAATTTGTTTTGGGCATTTTTCTACAATTGTCTTGGAATACCAATTGCAGCTGGTGTTTTATATCCGGCATTTGGTACGCTGCTGAGCCCAATGCTCGGCGCAGCCGCTATGAGTTTTAGCTCTGTTTTTGTAGTAAGCAATGCTTTAAGATTGCGTTTTTGGAAAACAAATAAGAGAATACAACCAGAAAATATTACGGAGGAGATTGTACAAATGGAACAGATTATACATGTAAACGGCATGATGTGTCCGCATTGCCAAGCCAGAGTAGAGGGTGTGTGTAAGGCTGTAGAAGGCACACTGAATGCAGTGGTCGATCTGAAAGCAAAGACTGTTACTGTCACCGGCAATGCTTCTGCAGAATCCTTAAAAAAAGCAATTACTGATGCTGGGTACGAAGTGGTAGAATAAGTCCGATTTATTGTACTGTTAACTGGCTATACTGTTGTCAAGCAAACCGAAAGGATGATGACAATGTATAGAATTCGTAATGTTAACGGACATGTTCAGGTATATGATATCAGAGGTAACTTCCTATTTTCCGCGGATACGGAAAGGGAAGCCAGAGAGGAACTGGAGAGTTATGCGAAATCTGCGGCTTGATATTTGCTATGACGGTAGCCGATATAAGGGATGGCAGCGTCTTACGAATACAGATAATACAATTCAAGCAAAAATTGAACAGACTTTGTCCAGAATTTTGGGAGAGACGGTGGAAGTTACAGGCAGTGGCAGAACAGATGCGGGAACGCATGCTGTTGGACAAGTGGCCAATTGTCACTGTCAATCTTCCATGCCTTGTGATGAAATCTTGGAACAGCTTCGCAGGGATTTGCCGGAGGATATCGGCATATACTCTGTTAAGAACGCTTCACCCCGTTTTCATGCCCGATTGAATGCCAAAACGAAAACCTATCGCTATAGGATTTGGAACAGCAATGAACCCTGTGTATTTGACCGGAGATATGTTTGCGTAGATTCCAGAGATTTGGATCTTGGCGCAATGCAGCATGCAGCGTCCTTTTTTCTGGGTGAGCATGATTTTTCCGCGTTTTGTGCAAACAAGAATATGAAAAAGTCCACCATACGATACATCCAGGATTTTTCTGTAGACAAGCTCGGTCAAGAGATCGTTTTTACCGTTACCGGCAATGGGTTTTTGCATAATATGGTACGAATTATGGTAGGAACCTTGTTGGAAGTGGGTAGGGGAGAAAGAACAGCTGAATCTATTCCGGAATTGTTCGGTGCACCTCGGTCTCGGGCAGGCGTATTAATGGAATCCCGAGGTTTATGCTTGATGGAGGTAACCTATTGAATATTCAGATTCTTGGAAAAAACAAGTGCTTTGATACCCAAAAGGCAGAACGATACTTCAAAGAAAGAAGAATTAAGTATCAATTCGTTGATTTGCTGAAATTTGGTCTTTCCGGAAAAGAATTTGATGCGGTTCTGCGTGGCGTAGGAGGCATTGACAACTTGATCAATTGGGATATGTTAGATCCTCAGATTACTTTGATGAAATACATGGATGACAAATGTGCCAAGGAGGACAAGGTGTTTGACGAGCCGAAGCTTATGAAAACTCCGATTGTTCGAAACGGCAAGCAGGTTACGGTAGGATATTGCCCGGAAATCTGGGCACAATGGGAATAATACAAATGCAGTCCTGTGACAGGGACTGCATTTTTTCTTTGGAGGAATCATGTTTGAATATTTAGAGCGAATTAACCGTTTTGTCTGGGGTATTCCTGCCTTGTTCATGATTCTGGGGGTTGGAATATATTTAACCATTCGTACAGGCTTTTTACAGATTCGAATTCTTCCTTGCGCTATAAAACGATTTGTCAAGCAACTTCGAAATAGTAATGATCATGAGTCGGGCATATCATCCTACAAAGCGGTTTGCACTGCATTGGCCGCGACTGTGGGAACAGGTAATCTTGCGGGTGTAGCAGGCGCAATTGCCATAGGCGGACCGGGTGCTGTGTTTTGGATGTGGATCTGTGCGGTTTTGGGAATGATTTTAAAATTTGCTGAGGCCGTATTAGCAGTACATTTCCGTCAAAAAAATGAAAACGGCGAACTGATTGGTGGTCCTATGTACATGATCAGCCAAGGATTAGGAGAAAAGTGGAAATGGTTGGCGGGAATATATTGCTTTCTTGGTGTCGTTGCGGCGTTTGGCGTTGGCAATGCAACGCAAGTCAATACAGTTATTGATAGCATTAACGATGTAGTGTTAATGTATGGCGGGGAGAGCTCGGCAGCTCGGAATCTGATCATTGGATGCAGTATTTCAATTGTGCTAACGGTTATGATGCTCGGTGGAGCAAAGCGAATCGGCACAGCCGCACAGATGCTGGTGCCGTTTGCTTCCGTGATGTATTTACTTTTGGGCACGACTGTGTTGTTACTTAATTACAATGCGATCCCAGGGGCGTTTCTCGCAATCTTCCGAGGCGCTTTTGATCCCAAAGCGGTTACTGGCGGAGCAGTAGGTTCTGCCTTTCTGGTGCTGCGCACAGGGGCTGCCCGGGGACTATTTACCAATGAAGCAGGTATGGGCACGGCCTCGATTGCCCACGCCGGAGCCAATGTATCTCATCCGGTAGAGCAAGGACTTATGGGAATTGTTGAAGTGTTTTTAGATACAATTGTCATATGTACTATGACGGCATTGGTAATCCTCTGCAGCGGTATCCCCATATGCTATGGAGAAGATGTTGGGATCTTGTTGACTTCTTCAGCCTTCTCTCTGGTGTATGGTGACTGGGTTCGTGTCTTGATATGTATAACACTATGTCTTCTTGCGATAGCAACGATTATGGGCTGGAGTTTATACGGAGGCAGATGTGCGCAATACTTATTTGGATACAAGTCGTGGAAAACTTTTGTTGTCTTTCAAGCAATCGTTATAGTGCTTGGTTCCGTTATGAATACGGATATTGTATGGACAACTTCCGAAATTGTGAATGGATTGATGGCAATTCCAAATTTATTCGCGCTATTCATGCTCACCCCGGTATTGATGGAACTTTATAAAGAATATATAAAAACAAGCACACGCCAGTAGAGCGTGTGCTTGAAAATTATAAGTGAACAAAACCGGCATCCAAGAGCTTTTGGAGGCTCAGCAGGATGCCAAGCTTTGCGTGCTGCCAGGTGAGTCCGCCTTGGAAATAAACGGCGTAGGGGGGGCGGATGGGGCCGTCAGCGGATAATTCGATGGATGAGCCTTGTACAAACGCACCGGCAGCCATGATAACTTTGTTTTCATATCCTGGCATATCCCAAGGCAAAGGTGTCGCAAAGGAATCTACAGGAGCAGCAGCTTGAATGCCGGCGCAAAATGCGATCATTGCTTCTTCGCTGCCTAGTTCCACTGCCTGGATAATATCGTGGCGACTTTCTGTGGCGTTAGGCACACAGTTGAACCCTAACGGTTCGTATAAGTTAGCAGCGAATATGGCTCCTTTTTCTGCACCGGCAACTACACTGGGTGCCAGGAAGAATCCTTGGTACAGAGATGTCATGAGTCCGAGGTTTGCACCGACTTCTTGCCCTAAACCAGGAGCGGAAAGTCTGTAAGCGCAACGATCCACACAGGCCTTTGTGCCGCAGATATAGCCACCGATGGGAGCAAGACCTCCGCCGGGATTCTTAATCAATGAACCTACGGTCATATCTGCACCAACGTCGGAGGGCTCAATGGTTTCCACAAATTCACCGTAACAATTATCAACCATGCAAATTACATCGGGCTTGATCTCTTTTACAAAAGATATCAGTTTTCCGATTTGCTCAACAGAAAAGGTGGGTCTTGTGGCGTAGCCTTTGGACCGCTGAATGGTTATTAGCTTGGTTTTTTCGTTAATGGCATTTCTGATTCCGTCAAAATCCATAGAGCCATCATTCAACAGATCTACCTGTCGGTAACTAACGCCGTATTCTGCCAAGGAGCAGGGGCTGGGACGAATTCCAATTACTTCCTGCAGTGTATCGTAGGGAGCGCCAACAGGAGATAACAGTTCATCGCCGGGGAGTAGGTTGGCGGATAGTGCTACGGTCAGCGCATGTGTACCACAGGTAATTTGAGGACGAACCAATGCTGCTTCAGTGTGAAAGACATCAGCGTATACTCTTTCAAGATTGTCTCTGCCTACATCATCATAGCCATATCCCGTTGTTGCTGCAAAACATGCAGCGCTTACACGGCTTTTTTGCATGGCGGCAAGGACTTTTGCCTGATTATATTCAGCTATGGCGTCAATTTGGCGAAAACGATCAGCAATCTTTTCGATAGTGTTTTCTCCGTATGCGTAAACCGCAGGAGATATACCCATGGTGTTATATAGTTCCAGTAGTGCGTCCATGTATCTTTCCTTCTTTGTGTTAGTTATCAAACTTGCTGAGGATCCATTGCATTATGCAGTGTATCGGTTATAGCGCCGCGGAATACAGAATATGCTTGTGCATGGAGGGTTTGTAATGCCCCGGCGGACATGTTTACAGGGACATTACCGTTCATATAAAGATCCTGGTCGAAGATAAATCTTACATTTTTGTCCTGCACTCCATTTTGCTTGACAAGTCCGGGACCTGCATGAAGCTTCAAATGACATCCACCACGAATAGCCATTTCCACATCTACAGTGCATCGCGTGACCGTGTGATCAAGAACATCCTCCTCCTGCAGCGGGCCCAGATATTGAGGGGCGATCAGATCAGAGAAGGAGCAATCGGTCAATTCCAGTTTTTCTTTCGAGATGAAATTCAAATATCTTAATCCGACCCTTTCAAAGTATGCAGGCTTGTATACCTGGATAAAAGCCGCCAAGGGCTTATCTAGATGCTGTGCAAATTCTTCCCAGCAGGTATACCTAGAACAAGTCAATGAAATAAACTTACTTGTAAGATTGACACGCCATACTCCATCAGCAGAGACAAACTGATAATTTATGATTTCTGGTTGTTTTTCAATGTTCAGCTTTCCAGAAGCGCCTGTGAGTTTCGGGGCAGGTGTTTCTTTTCGTGCAGAGTATTGGGGGTATTCCGCACGAATCGCCTCCTGGAAATCAACAGGAACATTTGCGCCAATGGTAAGAATCTCTGGAAATTGCAGCTGACAGATCACATCCGCCAGTTGATTGGATCTGTAGATGCATCTTGTTTCATTTGAAAACATAATACAACCTCATTTCAATTAACTATGCTCAATATTATACACCGTAATGGAAAAAATGCAAGCATGCCAAATGGAATGGCTTTACATTTTGCTAATTGAAAGCTATAATAAGCATATATCATTTAGGAGGAATATAATGGCTGTTTTACATTGGCTGGCTGAGCATCGCATACCAATTGTTACAGACTTAATGCTGCTTATTACACATTTGGGGGAAGAGACGGCTTTTTTGGTAATTGCTTTGATTATGTTTTGGTGTATCAATAAACGACAGGGGTACTATATCCTTGCTGTTGGATTTATGGGCACCATAGCGAATCAGTTTTTAAAAATGTATTTCCGAATTCCAAGACCCTGGCAGCGCGGAGTTGATTTTCAGGCTGTAGAAGCTGCCAAAGCAGAGGCTACCGGCTTTAGTTTTCCAAGCGGACATACACAGAGCAGCGTAGGCACATTTGGCAGTATAGCCTTTGATGCGAATCGTCGTTGGATACGGTGGACTTCCATTGTCTTGGCTATTTTGATTCCGTTTTCCAGACTTTATCTTGGCGTTCACACACCCCAGGATGTGTTAGTTTCTGTCGCCATTGCACTGTTGTTGATTGTTGTAGTTTATCCATTCGTATTTGGCGGAAACTCCAAGAAGAGAATGTTGATATTATTCGGTATCATGTTGCTGATGAATGTGGCGTATCTGGCTTTTGTTCACTTGTATGATTTTCCTGCAGACACGGATCCGGAGCGATTAATATCCGGCTTTGAAAGTGGATATACCTTGCTTGGCGCACTTCTAGGCTTTGTTGTTGCTTATTTGGTGGACGAGACCTGGGTGCATTTTCCGGTAAAAGCAAAATGGTGGGCGCAGATTGTTAAATTAGTGGTTGGTACCGCTCTGGTGATGATAGTAAAAACATTTTTGAAAACTCCCTTGAATGCTGCATTTGGCGCATATGCCGGTAGAGCGATTCGGTATTTTCTGGTAGTCATTGTAGCCGGTGTTATTTGGCCGATGACTTTTAGATGGTTCTCTAAATTGGGTACAAAGGAGATAACCTGATATGGTTGTATTCTTTTTGGCGATCCTTGCCATAATTGTGCTTGTGTTTGCCATTGGCGGTTATACTTTCCATAAAGCATGCTGTCGTGGCAAAGATCATTCTTGGTTGGACGCCGATGGACTAAAGGGTACAGCTTTTGAAAAGTATCTGGATCATATACGCAATGCCCATGGATGGCTAATCGAACACAATGCGCAGGATGTATGGATCAAGAGTGCAGATGGATTGAACCTGCATGGAGTTTGGGTGCCGGCAGAAAACGCAATCGGCACAATTGTTCTTGCACATGGCTACAGAAGCTCTCCTTTGGTCGATTTTGGGTTGGTATTTGATTTTTATCACAATCATCGTTTAAATTTACTTGTTCCGGATCAAAGATGTCATGGCGAAAGCGAAGGAAAGTATATTACATTTGGCGTAAAAGAGAGCCGTGACATGCTGTGTTGGCTCACTCATCACAATGAGGTTTTGTGCGATGTCCCGGTTATTATCAGCGGACTGTCTATGGGAGCATCCACTATGATGTATCTTGCAGATCAAAACCTGCCCAAAAATGTTGTTGGAATGATAGTTGATAGTGGGTTCACTTCTCCTGCAGCCATCATTTCTTCTGTTTTTAAATCTGTCATGCATATTCCGGCTGTTCCTTTTGTGTGGACGGCAAATTTATTTGCTCATGTATTTGCTGGGTTTAGCCTGTACGAAAAGGACAGCAGGAATACACTTGCAAAGTGCCACTTGCCCATTGTTATGATACATGGACTGGCCGATGATTTTGTGCCCTGTTATATGACACAACAGGGGTATGATATGTGTAATTCGCATAAAGAGATTTTATTGGTAGAAAATGCTGACCATGCTACCGCTTTTGTGCATCAACCCGAAAAATATATGCAAATGTTAACTGGATTTATTAATCGGAATCTGGGGGTAACATTATGAACTATGCGGCTATCAAGAACTGCGATATAGCCAATGGCCCCGGTGTCAGAGTCAGCCTGTTTGTTTCGGGGTGTACCCATCACTGTAAGGGTTGTTTCAACCAGGTCGCATGGGACTTTTATTACGGAAGCCCATTCACGAATGATACAATTCAACAGATTTTGGAGTATTTGTCTCCGAATCATATTAAAGGATTGACTCTGTTGGGTGGCGAACCGTTCGAGCCTGATAACCAAGCTGCAGTTTTGCCCTTACTTCGGCAGCTGAAGAAAAAATATCCCAATAAGAGCATATGGGCTTATACCGGCTACTTGTTTGAAAAAGATATTCTTTCTGGTAGCTTGGGCCCTTGGGAGATTACGCAGGAGTATTTATCTTATCTTGATGTAATTGTGGATGGGCCTTTTGTGGAATCCCAAAGGGATCTTACGCTTCGATTTTGCGGTTCTGCCAATCAAAGGATCATAGATATCCCTCGTAGTCTTTCTTGCGGCGAAACTGTGCTGTGGCAAGATTGGCAGGGGAATGGAAGAAGGATTTTTTAATGAAAAGTATAAGAGTAAAAAAACTTTGCGATAAAGCCATTTTACCGACCTATGGCTCAAAAGAAGCAGCAGGAGCAGATCTGTATGCCTGCCTAGAGGAAGCTATTGAAATTGAACCGGGTCAGACTGCATTTGTTCCCACCGGTTTGTCGCTGGAGATTCCTACAGGCTGTGCAGGCCTGGTGTATGCCAGAAGTGGCCTTGCATGTAAAAGAGGACTTGCTCCGGCCAATAAGGTAGGTGTAATTGATAGTGATTACCGCGGTGAGATTATGGTGGTATTACATAATCACGGTGAAAAATCACAGCGGATCACGCATGGTGAACGCGTTGCCCAGCTTGTTATTACACCTGTATTTACGCCAGTGTACGAATTGAGCGAGGATCTGACATGTACTGAACGATCTGATGGTGGTTTTGGTTCTACCGGAAAATAATGAATTAACCCGTCGGCATTTGCCGACGGGTTTTTCTTAGTAGTATAACAAATCGGAGTAACTGGGATAGGGCCAATAACTTTTCTCTGTAAGTTCTTCCAACAAATCCGCATCTTTACGCATGGATTCCATGGCGGCAACAATAACATCTCTACAATAGGCTACCCCGGCCTCGGAATTATCAGGGATTTGAGAGATGCTATGACGAAGTGTTTCGCATTTCTCGAAAAGAGAATCTGTTGTCTCAGACAAGGTTTTGACCAAAGCGGATTCTGCTTTGTGAGAAGCACCCAGTGACTTTTTGGCAATGATTGTATCACAAAGTTTTGCTGTATAGGCAGATGCTGCGGGAAGAATCTGGTGCATTACGATATCAACAGAAGTTCGCGCCTCGATTCTAATAATCTTGCAGTAGGCTTCCAGGTGTATGTCGTGCCTTGCCCGAAACTCAGACTCAGTAAAAATACCGTGTTTTGTTACCAGGTCGATATTTTTTTGGCTGATATATGCGGGAAGCGCAGATGCAGCAGAACTGTGATTGCTTAAGCCTCTTTGCGCTGCCTCACCTGCCCATTCACTGGAATAACCATTACCGTTGAATATAATGCGTTGATGTTCGGTCAAGGCCTGGCAGACAAGCTTCTGCAACGTAGCATCAAAATCTTTCGCATTTTCCAGTGCGTTCGCAAATTTGCTGAGTTCTTCTGCCATAATGGTGTTGAGTGCAATATTCGGTCCGGCAATAGATTGAGAAGATCCAAGCATTCGGAATTCAAATTTGTTGCCGGTAAATGCCAGGGGAGAAGTCCGGTTTCTGTCAGTTGTGTCTTTCGGAATTGCGGGAAGTACATCGACACCGATACGCATAATACTCTTTTCGGGGTTGATATAGTCTGTGCCATTGATGATTGACTCTACTACAGAAGTGAGGTCATCACCCAGGAAGATAGAAATGATTGCAGGAGGTGCTTCGTTAGCACCCAGACGATGGTCATTTCCTGCTGTAGCCACGGTGCAGCGTAAGAATTCTTGATATTCATCAACGCCACGAATAAACGCAGCTAGAAATACAAGAAATTGCGCATTTTGTCTGGGAGTGTTTCCTGGGCTGAAAAGATTCTCGCCAGAATCAGTAGCCAAAGACCAATTGTTATGCTTACCGGATCCGTTAACACCGGCAAAGGGCTTTTCGTGCAGCAGGCAGACAAGATTATGCTTGGCGGCACATTTTTTCATGATTTGCATAGTCAATTGGTTTGCATCACAGGCGCTGTTACAATCGGAGTAGATGGGGGCAAGCTCGTGCTGACAGGGGGCACCTTCGTTATGTTTTGTTTTAGACAGAATTCCGAGACGCCAGAGCTGCTCATCCAGATCCTTCATGAAATTGGATACTCTTGTTCGAATGGTGCCGAAATAGTGATCATCCAGTTCTTGTCCTTTGGGAGGAGCTGCACCAAACAGCGTTCGACCGGTCAGACGAATGTCAAGGCGTTTTGAATACAGATCTTTAGGTAATAAAAAATACTCCTGTTCTGCGCCCACGCAGGGGGTTACACGCTTAGTTTTAGTGTCGCCAAACAAGCGTAGAATTCGAACGGCCTCCCGTGAGACTTCATCAATGGATCGCAATAAAGGTGTTTTCTTGTCCAGAGCTGCTCCGGTATAAGAAAAGAAGCAAGTAGGGATGTATAAACTACCGTCACGAACAAAAGCAAAGGCAGTAGGATCCCATGCGGTATATCCGCGGGCTTCAAATGTTGCACGAAGGCCACCGGAAGGGAAAGAGGAGGCATCCGGTTCGCCACGCACCAATGCTTTGCCGGAGAAAGCCATAATTACCTTGCCGTTACCAACGGGTTCAATAAATGCATCGTGTTTCTCTGCTGTGATTCCTGTCATCGGTTGGAACCAATGCGTGTAGTGTGTAGCTCCTTTCTCGAGGGCCCACACACGCATGGCTTCGGCGATTTCATTGGCTACATCCAGGGTGAGGGATGTGCCTTCCTGGATGCACTTTTTCCATTCATCATATATTTCTGTGCGAAGTCGTTCCTTCATAACAGACTCGTTAAACACATCACATCCAAATATTTCAGGGATGTTGCGATTATCCATCATAAAATCCTCTTCCTTTCATGCAAATACATTCACGATTTCTTTTTTGAATTCTATGCTACTTTTTGAAAAAAAGCAAGTGTAATCTATAATTTATTTCTTTCTTAAGATATTCACAGATAAAATCTTAAGATATTCACAGATAAAAAAGGTTGTTGCGTTTTATTACCAGATACTGTATAATTTATTCAGAACAAATCAGAAAGGATGATTATTATGCCTCGATATGCAGAAATGACAGCTTCTCAGTTAACAGCGGATTATCAGATGCTTAAGGCACATTTTGAAGAGTGCAAGGCACAGAATCTAAAATTGAACATGGCCAGAGGTAAGCCTTCTAAGCTCCAGCTGGATCTGGTCAGTGATATTCTGACCGTTCTTGTAGACGCTAAAGTATGCAGTGATGTTGACGGAATTGATGCCAGAAACTACGGTGAATTGGAAGGTCTGCCTTGCGCTCGTGCATATTGGGCAGATATGTTGGGCTGTAAGCCGGAGCAGACCTATGTGGGTGGCGCATCCAGCTTGACTTTAATGTATGACTTGATCAGTAAAGCTTTTACGCATGGCCTTCGCGGAAGCCAGTGTCCTTGGTGCAAGGAAGAAGTGGTAAAGTTCCTTTGCCCCAGTCCCGGCTATGATCGTCATTTCCGCATAACAGAATCCTTTGGCGCTGAGTTGATTACGATTCCTATGACGGAAACGGGTCCCGATATGGATATGGTTGAAGAGCTCGTGAAGGATCCCTCTGTCAAGGGTATTTGGTGTGTACCTAAGTATTCCAATCCCGAGGGTATTGTTTACTCAGATGACACGGTTTCTCGACTGGCAAATCTAAAGCCTGCTGCACCTGATTTTGTCGTTATGTGGGACAATGCTTATTGCGTTCATGAATTTGAGGGTGACTTTTTGCCTTTCAAGGATATTATTTCTCTGTGTGCAGAAGCTGGTAATCCTGATATGGTTTATGAATTTGCTTCTACCTCAAAGATTACTTATCCCGGCGCAGGAATCTCCGTAATGGCTTCCTCTGCTGATAATATTAAGTATATGTCTAAGCTTATGGGCGTGCAGATGATTTCCTATGATAAGGTTAATCAGCTTCGTCATGTTCTGTATTTAAAAGACAGAGAAACTACACTTGAACTAATGAAAAAACATGCTGCTGTTATGGCACCTAAATTTAAGATGGTGCTGGATGTACTTGATCAGCAGATTGCGCCCTATGGTTTTGCACAGTGGAATAAGCCTAAGGGCGGCTATTTTGTGAGTTTGAACACTATGCCCGGTACTGCAAAACGTGCACTACAGCTTGCGGCTGAGGCTGGTGTGACCATGACCGATGCCGGTGCTACATATCCTTACGGCAAGGATCCCCAGGACAGCAATATTCGTATTGCCCCCAGTCTGCCTCCTGTGGATGAATTGGAAAAGGCTATGGATGTGTTCTGCACATGTCTGAAAATAGCTGCAATTGAAAAGCTTTTAGGTTAATTGTGTTGACAGGCGGACTTCGGTCCGCCTGATTCTCGATTGAGGTGATTTTATGAAACTACCGAAGCAACTGTATTATGAAAAAAGAGCACAGGTTTTGATCAAAAATCTGCAAAAACGGCATTTTGATGCGTATTATTGCGATACAAAGCAAGACGCATTGGAAAAGGCCTTGTCGTTGATCCCCGAACAATCTGTTGTTGGATGGGGCGGCGCATTGTCAGCACAGCAGATCGGTCTTATGGCTGCACTCCATAAGGGCAATTACCGGCCGCTAGATCGTGACCTTTGCAAGACTGCGGAGGAGGTCGCCCAAATTACAAGAGAATGCATGAATGCTGATGTCTTTTTGACTGGAGCTAATGCCTTGAGCATTGATGGTCAGATGGTGAATATTGATGGAAGCGGCAATCGCGTGGCAGCTATTTCGTATGGACCAAAGTCGATTTTGGTTATTGTAGGCATGAATAAAGTTGTTGATACGCTGGAACAAGCTGTCAGTCGAGCAAGAACTGTAGCTGCTCCTACAAATCAGCAAAGATTTCTTAGGAATACTCCTTGTACGACTACAGGCGCTTGTGCTGATTGCAAAAGCGAAGAGTGTATTTGCAATCAAATTTTGATTACCCGTCATTGCCGTCCCGTCGGGAGAATAAAATTTATTCTGGTAGGGGAGGACCTAGGATTGTAATTATTTTTGCAATCTTTTTAAAAAAGTAAAAAAATAATACTTGATTTTTCGTTAGAATCATGCTATAATTCCTCAGTCTGAAAACAAGGTGAGTCCTCTGCGATGCCGGGAACCATATCGCCGGATTGATTACATTGCATGAACGCCTAATATTAAGGAGGACAAAGATATGGATTTGGTTAAGGCTCTGTCCAGCCAGTACATGAAGGAAGAACTGCCCGAAATGCGGGTTGGCGACACTGTTCGTGTGCATGTGCGGATCAAGGAAGGCTCCCGTGAGCGTATTCAGGTGTTTGAAGGCACTATCATCGCTCGGAAGCATGGCGGCATTGGTGAGACCATCACTGTCCGTCGTATCAGCTACGGTGTAGGCTGTGAAAAGGTTTTCCCTGTTCACTCTCCTCGTATTGCCAGCGTTGAGACTGTCCGTAAGGGCAAGGTACGCCGTGCAAAGCTGTATTACCTGCGCAACCGCTTCGGCAAGGCTGCAAAGGTCAAGGAAAAGGTCTAATCACAAAAAGAATAAAAAAAGAGGGGAAACCCTCTTTTTTTATTTGCCTAAATAGTGTATAATACACAATTGGAATAGATTGTATTTTACTCGGAGGCTGGTTATGGAAGAGTATAAACAGGATAATGATTTTGTGTTAGAAAAGAATACAAAACAGAGTGCAGATCATAGAAAGACCGTACTCTCTTATCTACATGATCTTACGTATCTTCTTTGTGCAATTTTAGTTGTTTTCTTGCTTTTGTTTAGGGTTGTAATTGTTTCCGGTACTTCCATGAATAACACTCTGCTGGATGGCGATTATATTTTGCTCCTAAACAATGTGTTTTATAAAAATCCTAAGCAAGGAGATATTATTGTTGCAAGTAAAGAAGCCTTTAATAGTGGGGAGCCTATCATTAAGCGTGTAATTGCCACTGAAGGACAGACAGTTCATATTGATGGTGCGAATCAGAAGGTTTATGTGGATGGGAAGCTGCTGAATGAGCCGTATATAGCCACGCCTACGATCAATCATAATTTTACAGTAACCGTGGATAAGGGCTGTGTTTTTGTGATGGGCGATAATCGAATGAATTCGAAAGATAGTCGTAGCTCTGAAATAGGTCAAATTGATAAGCGTGAAATACTGGGAAAGGCTCTGTTTATTATGTGGCCCGGTCAAAGTAGTTTGACAGGAAAACGGGATATTGAAAGAATTGGAGCATTATCATAATGGGAAACGATCAGATGAATATTCAATGGTATCCAGGTCACATGACCAAAACACGACGTCAGATTGAGGCTGATCTTAAACTAGTGGATGCGGTTTGTGAAATTGTGGATGCACGAATTCCTATCTCCAGTCGGAATCCGGACATAGATGCGATTTGCGGCAATAAGCCTCGAATCATCGTTTTAAACAGAATGGATTTGGCGGATTCTGAGACAACCAAGAGTTGGATTTCTTACTTCCGCTCAAAAGGAATGGCAGCACTTGCAACGGATTGTAAATCCAAGAAGGGAATTACTTCCTTTCAACCTGCCGTTCGTTCTGTGTTAAAAGAAAAAATTGAACGGAATGCAGCTAAGGGGATGAATAAACCCTTGCGGATTATGATTGTTGGTATCCCCAATGTAGGAAAGTCAACGTTTATCAATCAGATTTCCGGCAGAAAAGGCGCTAAGGCGGAGAATCGTCCCGGTGTTACCAGAGGTAAGCAGTGGGTAACTGTGGATAATGGCTTACTTCTGCTTGATACGCCCGGTATCCTTTGGCCAAAGTTCGAAGATCCTAAGGTTGGAATGATGTTGGCCTATACTGGTGCTGTTAAGGAAAATGTAATTGATGCAGAGGAACTGGCTTCGTTTTTGATGACGCTTCTTTGGTCTCGCTATCCGGATACTATTCGCTCGAGATACAAAGTGAATATGCCCGAGGAGACTCCCGGATACATGCTTTTGGAAGAGACTGGTCGTAAAAGAGGCTATTTACTTTCTCGTGGTGAAATAGACACAGAGCGTATGGCGAAAGTACTTTTGGATGAGTATCGTTCCGGCAAGCTGGGGCATATTTCCTTTGAAAGTCCGGAGGAATTATTATGAGCGAACACAATATGTGGCAGATTGAGCAGGAATACTATGGAAAGGGTATAGAAATCATTTGCGGTGTGGATGAAGCTGGCCGCGGTCCGCTTGCAGGGCCTGTGTGCGCTGCAGCAGTAATTTTGCCCGCCAGTATTGATATTCCAGGTTTAGACGACAGTAAAAAACTATCTGATAAACGCCGTAGGGAGTTATTTCCTGTTATTCAGGAAAAAGCACTTGCGTATAGTATTGCTTTTGCAGATCATGCAGAAATTGATGAAATTAATATCTTGCAGGCTACTTTTCTTGCCATGGAGCGGGCTATTAGTCAATTGAATGTAAAGCCGCAATTGGCGTTGATTGACGGAAATCGTGAGAAGGACTTTGGCGTTCCGGTTCGTACTGTTGTTCATGGGGACAGCTTGAGCGCAAGTATTGCAGCTGCGTCTATTCTTGCAAAGGTTACAAGAGATGATTATATGTTAAGCATGGCGGTTCAATACCCTGGATATGGCTTTGAGGTACATAAGGGCTATGGCACGAAAGCGCATTATGCTGCACTTGAAAAACAAGGCCCGTGCGCTATTCATCGCATGACCTTCTTGAAGAAGTTATATGGGACGAAATAATCTTACGGGTGCTTGGGGGGAAGCCCTGGCCGCTGAGTATCTGCATAATAAGCGGTATAAAATTCTTGCCTCCGGTTATCGGTGTAGATTTGGAGAAATTGATCTGATTGCCTGTGATAAAAAGTATTTGTTGTTTGTTGAGGTTAAGCTGAGAAAATCTGCTACTTTTGCCGAGGCAAGGGAATTTGTGGATTTTCGGAAACAGGATCGACTTCGTACAACTGCACAGATGTATCTTTCCCAGAATCCTACGGAATTGCAACCGCGTTTTGATGTAATCGAAATTTATGCGCCCGACGGTACTGCCACCAGGCGTCCAATTATCAATCATTTGGAGAATGCATTTGAATGAGATTTCCTGTATTTGATCTTCATTGTGACACGGCATACGCACTTCTCGGTCACTCGCTGCGAGAGTGTGGAAGCTTGCGTGAGAATGACCTACATATTGATTTGAACAGAGCCGGCAAGCTTGCTGGATATGCGCAATGCTTTGCCTGCTACACTACCACGTTGCAGAATACAGTTCCGCCTGTTGAGCTGTTCGAAAGAGAGATGGCAACTGTTATGCGTGAGGTTGAGCGTAACAGTGAATTAATTGCTATTGCATATAGTGCAAAGGATATCGTGGAGAATTATCAA
Source organism: Faecousia sp. (assembly GCA_045577035.1). Classification (GTDB taxonomy): domain Bacteria; phylum Bacillota; class Clostridia; order Oscillospirales; family Oscillospiraceae; genus Faecousia. Next base: position 20,847 of record JAZNHQ010000163.1, read on the forward strand.
AAGGGAAGAATGTCTGCTGTATTGACCATAGAAGGTCCTGCAGGGTTTGGTTTTGATTCGGATCTTTTGCCTTTGTTACACCAGGTTGGTTTTCGCATGACGACGTTGTGTTGGAATGAACAGAACCCCTTGGCCGGTTCCCACGAAACTGGTGGAGGTTTGACGGAGGAAGGTCGCAAGTATGTCCGACAGGCACAGAAACTTGGTATGATCGTTGATGTCAGTCATCTATCAGAGCAGGCCTTTTGGGATGTGATGGATATTTCCACAATCCCGGTGATAGCATCTCATTCCAATAGCGCAGTCCTATGTCCGCATTCCAGGAATCTTTCAGACGAAATGTTTTCTGCTATTTGTAAAACCGGAGGCGTCGTTGGAATCAATCTGTACGAGGATTTTCTTGGCACTGATGCGTCCCTGGATACAGTTTGCGATCATATTCAGCACTTTATGCAAATGGATTCGTCCGCAGAGCATATTGCACTTGGAGGAGATCTTGATGGTTGCGACCGGATTCCTATAGATTTTGAAGGTGTTCAAGATTATGATAAACTTGCTGCAAGGTTGCTTGATCGCGGAGTTGGCGAAGCAGCCGTGATGAATATTTTTTGGAACAATGCTTTGGGGGTGTTTGAAAAATGTTGTACATAACGACCAGGAATAATACGGACTCCTATACTGCTTTTCGCGCTTTGCATCAGTGCAATGCTTCAGATGGTGGACAATTTGTCCCCATTCGTTTACCTATGTATACTTCGCAGCAGTTGGAAGAGCTTTCGAAAGAATCCTTCACTAAAATTGTTGCGCAGATATTAAATATGTTTTTCTCCTCCCACCTAACCGGATGGGATATTGAATTTGCGGTAGGAAAGAAACCAGTTAAAATAGTGGATATTGGCAGAAAAACAGTCATTGCGGAATTGTGGCATAATACTGAAGGAAGTTTTTCGGTGGCCGCAAATCGGATTTATTCTCGCCTCTGTGACTATAAAAATGACAATGTTAATCCTGGGGGCTGGGCTATCCTTGCAATAAGGATTGCTTTTATCTTTGGTATTTATGCAGGATTGAAGCGTATGAATATTCCATCCTTTGACGCATCGGTATCTGGTAGGGATATGGAATCTACATTGGCTGTATGGTACGCTCGGAACATGGGCTTGCCCGTTGGTAAGATTATATGTGGAACCAATGAGAATTGTTGGGCATGGGAACTGATTCATAAGGGAGAACTGAATCCGAATACATGTGTTTCGACCGGAACTCCGGATATGGATGCGCTGCCTTCCGGTATCGAAAGGCTTGTATTTGCGACATTGGGGCTTGCAGAAAATGTTCGTTATCAACATGCAATTGCCACGAGTGGTGCATACAAGATTGACGATGAGTCCCGCAATAAATTGAGTAAAGGATTATTTGCATCTGTGGTAGGTCAGCGGCGCGTAACTGATGTGATCGCCAGTGTAATGCGTACTAATAACTATTATTTGGATCCTTATACGGCAATATCTTATAGCGCTCTGCAGGATTATCGAGCAAAAACAGGTGAAAACCGAATTACTTTGCTAATGGCAGAAAATAAACCGAATCAATAAATTGTGCATTTGGGAGTGAATGCTCGCCAATGGGAACGCTTTTAGGGCACAAGGAGTAGTTATGGCACTTTATGCAATCGGGGATCTGCACCTTTGCCTGGGTGCGCCCAAGCCAATGGATGTTTTTGGAGGCAATTGGATAGGGTATATGGATAAACTGAAGCAAGGATTATCCGTAATTACGACGCAAGATACAACGGTCTTGCTTGGAGACTTGTCCTGGGCGCTTGGATTGGAGCAGGCAACAGAAGATTTTTCCTGGATTAATCAGATTCCCGGAAAGAAGATTATTCTGAAAGGAAATCATGATTATTGGTGGAGCACGGCTTCTAAATTCAATCAGTTTTGTGCAGCGAATGGGTTTTCTGATATGCACATTTTAAATAACAATCATTTCTTATATGATAATTGGGCAATATGTGGTACTAGAGGATGGTTTTTTGAAGAGCAGCGCAGCGGAGAACATGATGAAAAGGTTTTTAAACGAGAGCTTCTTCGCCTACAAGCTTCTTTGGAAACAGCAGGCGATCATCCCAAAATAGTTTTTTTGCATTATCCGCCAAAATATAAAGGGTATGAATGCACTGAAATATTGGAGTTGCTTAATAAATATGATGTTAAACAATGCTTCTATGGACATTTGCACGGGCCTAGTCATGGGTTGGCCATGGAAGGTCTGTGGGGCGGCATAGAATACCGTCTTGTTTCTGCAGATTATCTGGATTTTAAGCCATATAAAGTAATTCCTTAAAAAATTATAAAAAATAGTGGACAATTACAAGATTTTTTGATAGAATAACTCGGATACAATATTTGTATATTGAATGGTCGCTTATGACCAAAAATTGGGAGGATATAAACAATGAATGTTAAGAACATCGAAAAGACCGGAAATCAGGCTACTATTGTGGTAGAAATCGACAAGGATACCATGGAAAAGGGTGTGCAGAAGGCATACTTGAAGGCCCGCAAGCAAATCATGATTCCCGGCTTCCGTAAGGGTAAAGCCCCCAGAAAGATGATCGAGGCCATGTACGGCGCACATGTCTTCTATGAAGATGGTTTGGAGGAAATTTTCCCCGAAGTCTATGAGTATGCTGTTACTAAGCAGGATGTGAAGGCTGTTGGCCGCCCCAGTCTGACTGATATGCAGATTGAAGAAGATGGCAGCGTGACCATCACCTTGTCTACTGATATCTATCCTGAGG
>JAZNHQ010000164.1:0-16492 GCA_045577035.1 Faecousia sp.
CCTCCCGTGCTGCCGTTGCTACAGACTCGGGCACATTCACCAGGTCTGCGGTGATCAGCAGGATGGTTTCGTTCTCAGAATCGGTGATGGCAACCACCGTCGCACACAAACCAGAGCTTTCGTCATTGCCGGTGGACAAACGGTTTTCTGAGTCACCATAGCCACCCAGAGGCGTGCCAACAGCAGGGGCGATGCTGACCTTGCTGTAGCCCACCTGCATGGTCTTGGCTACGCACTCAAGGGCGCTGTTGGAATAAATAATATTGAAGTAATCGCTGTCGCTGACGATCTTGCCTGCGGGATCAGCGGTAGCCGCCGCAAACACCGTGTTCGTCACAGCTTCACCCAGGGTGATGCCCACATTGGCTTTTCCACCCAGCTCGCCAACGGTAAGCGCAACCGCATCGGCATCGATCAGCAGATTCTGTTCTGCGCCGGTGATGCGGGCATTACCGGACAGGCTCACCGTAGCAGAGGTGGTGGCATTGGCACGGACAAGACCCTTAATGCTGCCGCCGGTCATAGTGAAGCTGGTGTTCAGCAGGCTCAGGTTGTGTCCTGCATTTTGGGCAGTTTGATTCATCTCACCAATATAACCACCCGACATGGTCAGGTTGCCGTTGCTGCCCTGCACACGGACATTATCGCCACCCATGGACATACCCGCAGTACCGTCATGGATCCAGCCATTGGTCATTTCAAAGTTTCCTGCGCAGTAGATATTGCCGCCATATTCGGTGGCAGTACCGCCGGAGATTTCCGTGCCGCGCAGGTATAAATTGCCGTTGCCCACATAGATATTACCGCCGTCAGCTGCACTGCCGCCGTCAATAATACCACCAAACAGATAGAGCTTAATGTTGGAATCGCCATCCTTGGCATAAATGCTGCCACCGTTTTTAGTGGTGGTGGTACCGGAGATCTTACCGCCGTACATACGGAAGTCCACAGCCTTTTCTGTGGTCGTATCCTGCTGCCCCAGACGAATGACACCGCCGTTATATGTTGCATCAGCAGTATTTTCCAGGGTGCCACCGAATAGGCAGAACTTACCTCTGCCTAAATACACAACACCACCCTGGCTGGAAGCGCAGGCCGTGGTGATCTTGCCGGTCTGTGCTGCGCTGCAGTCACAAATATCCAGCGTGCGATAAGTGCTGCTCACATAAGTAAAGGCGCGGGCATTACCGGTAACGGTCAAGGTATAACCGTTCAGGCAAAGCTTGAAGTTGCCGGACAGGGTGATGGCAGAGCTTATGGTCACATCCTCCGCCAGGTAATAATTACCCTTCGTAGGCGTGGTCATGCCATTTGTCCAGGCCGTCCAGGTCACATCGGTGCAGGTCTTGTGATCACCGACTACGCCCAAACCACCGCAGGTGCAATGGGAAGTGGTTTCGGTATGAGGATGGTCCGCTTCCGCGCCGGATGCGGAAAACGCCGTCATGCAGAAAACCGTGCATACTGCCAGCATAAGCACCAGCAGTGTTAAAAGCTTACTTCTTTTCATGTGTTTTCCTCCTTGTTACGCATTAAAAATCAGCCACCGGCTGGTAATTACAACAGATCATTTTCTATATATCCTACGCACACGCCACGTGTAAATAAGAAAATTATGGAATTTGCAGCTTTCAAGGCAGGCACTTTGCTCTAAACGATCATTTTTTCTTTTAAACGCTAAAAAACAATTGACCGAATTCTGTTCTTATCCGATAAAATCTTTGTAAAGCTTACCATAATTTCCCTAAAAATCTAATTGACATTTAGATATCTTCATGATAAATTTTAACTGTATTGTTTTAAAAAAACAACATCCGTATCAACCATTTATTGTACTATTCGATCATTTTGAGGTAGATATGAAACATAATGTAGCAAGTAAAGAGCTCTCCTATTATATCAGCCTTGCCCAGGGGTATACCGTTACCCATACAGAGTCCCTTCGGTTCTCCCATGAGCAGGGTCGCAGGTTCTACGGATTCATTCATTTGCTCAAGGGTAAAATTCAATTTGAATTTACAGAGGACGGCTCCACGATGCACATCGATCAGGGGCAAATCGTTTATGTGCCCAAACACTGCCGGTATGTTTGCATATATCCGCCGGAGGAAACCGTTGTTGCGGTTTTGAACTTTGACTTTTTCCCGGACAGTGCATCAAATCTGCCTCAGGTAGTCACCAAGCTGTCTGCAGATACCCAGCGAATATTTAAGGGCTTTACCAACCAGCGGGTATCCATGAACCCCCTGCAGTGCGCCGCCAGAATCTATGAGCTTCTGGACATACTGTTGAGAAACCCTCCCGCCATCGCAAAAAAATATCGCCGACTTCAGCCGGCCATTGAGCATATTGAAAAACACCCTGTCATGGATGTGGATGTGGATTTTTACGCCAATCTCTGCGGCATGAGCACCTCCGGCTTCCGCCGATCCTTCCGGGAATATGTGGGCGTTTCTCCCATTGAATATCGCAACGACCTGCGGTTACGTTATGCGAAAATGCTGCTGACCAGCGGAGAGTACAGCGTAGAAGACGCCGCCCGTCAAAGCGGCTTTAATAACACCTCCTTCTTCTACCGCCTGTTCCGCCGTAAATTTGGATCCAGTCCCGGCAAATTCTAAGGAGGATATGTATATGCAAAACGAGAAGCTTCGCGCGCCAGCAGTACCGCTGGTGACCCACGACCCCTTTTTCAGTGTTTGGAGCTTTGCCACAAACCTGACAGACGATGTGACCCGCCATTGGGATGGCCAGCGGCAATATATGTTCGGTCTGGTGACCATCGATAACCAGATCTATGAGTTTATGGGTAAATCCTATGCCGATAATGCCCGATATTCTTCCGGCTATCGCAAGCTGACCCAGACCGGCTGCGAGATTCGTCCCATGACCACCACCTATACCTTTGAAAATGACCTGATCACTCTGGAACTGAAATTTACCAGCCCCTTGCTCCTGAATGATCTGATGGTTATGAGCCGTCCCGTGACCTATGTGGACTACAGGATCACCCCCAAGGATAACCAGCCCCATGATATTCATGTGCATTTCGGCTTCTCCGGGGAATTCTGCGTCAACGAGATCACCCAAAAGGTGGGTGTAGTGCTGACTCCTCTGTCCATCGCATTCACTTCCGGTACGGAGAATATGCTCAAGCACCACGGTGACGATCACCGGATCGAGTGGGGCACTTTCCACGTGGTAGCCCCGGATTATATTCAGGAGGCCATGAGTCTGCGGTCGTACCATGTGAAGCTGGGTCTTACCTATTCCCATCCCCGGCTGAGGGCCATTAACCCCCTGTGTCCTCAGGGCCCCCGGATGGAGAGCAAGGGCCCTGCGGAATATCCGGTCAATCAGATGAACACCGTTGCGCCCTATTATCCCACAATTATCGTGCGCAAAGAATGGAATGGCAACACCGCCGTGATCAGCGACCGCATCAGCCTTGCCTATGATGATGTAAAGAGTCTGCAGTACTTTGGGCAAAACATTGATGCCTACTGGAAAAAGGATGGCGACAGCTTCACCCAAATGCTTCGCAAGGCTTTGGACGAGCATGACGAGATTTTGGAAAAAGTCCGCGTCTTCGAGGATGACCTGCTGGCCAGGGCAAGAGCAGTCTCTGACAAGTATGCCGATCTGCTGGCACTGGCATACCGCCAGGTGATCGCCGGTCATAAGCTGACATGGCACGACGGCCAGCTGCAGTTTATTTCCAAGGAAAATTACTCCAACGGTTCTGCCGGCACAGTGGATGTGACCTATCCTTCCATTCCGCTGTTCCTGCTATATGCACCGGAGCTGGTGGAGGGTATGCTCAACCCCATCTTTAAAATGATCGACGAGGGTCTGTGGATCCATGAGTTCGCGCCCCACGACATCGGTACATACCCCCTGTGCAACGGACAGACCTATGGCTATACCTTCCGCCATCGCGCAATGCGGATGCCCATGGATTCCCAAATGCCCGTGGAGGAGTGCGGCAATATGCTGCTGTGTGTGGCCGCCAGCTGCTTTGCCAAAAAGGATATGGGATACTTTGTCAAGCATCAGAAGCTTTTGAAGCAGTGGGCAGATTACCTGGTGAAAATCGGCTATAATCCCGACAACCAGCTTTGCACCGATGACTTTGCCGGTCATCTGGCGCACAATGTGAATCTGTCTGTGAAATCCGTGTGCGCACTGGGCGCTTATGCCAAAATGCTGCGACAAACCGGCGATGAGGAAAACGCCGATCACTACCGCGGTAAGGCTGAGGAAATGGCCGCCCAGCTGGAAGCCGGTTCCGAGGATGAAAACTGCTACCGGCTGACCTTTGACAAGGAAGGCACCTGGAGTTTGAAGTACAATATGGTCTGGGACAAGCTATTTGACATGCGCCTGTTTAGCCAGAAGATGTACGACAAGGAGCTTGACTGGTATAAAAAGCAAGTGGGTCCCTATGGTATCCCCATGGACTGCCGCGGTGAGTACACCAAGACCGACTGGGAGCTATGGTCTACCGTGCTCTTTGGCGACAAGGAGTATACGGACATGATCATTAACGCTGTCTGGAACTTCTTCAACGTGACCCCGGACCGCGTGCCCATGACCGATCTGCACTTTACCAATGAGCCCTGGGAGCGGCAGTTCCATGCCCGAACCGTCCAGGGCGGTCTGTTCATCAACCTGCTTCAGTATCACTAAAAATGTAGAAGAAAATATCCGGTATAATCGCACCACATTTTGAATGCTAATATACCAGTAAACACTACATATCTGCAAAGCCAAAAATCTCCCATCGAGTGGGAGAAACTGAGTTTTATATTTCATGATATAGGAGCCTGATGGGTAGATAAACCATCAGGCTCCTTTTTATATTATCCTGTTGATTCAGAAATCAAAGATGTTTTCAATAGGATGCTTGCTTTTTCCAGATTGGTGATGTATAATCTTTGTTGAAATGTTGTATGATATATCAATCAAGTTTTCATTGGAGGGGCATTATGGAGATCAAACGCGATCAATACTTAAATCAGCTCATTTCCTATATGTGGGATGGACAGGTCAAAGTTATCACCGGTATCCGCAGATGCGGAAAGTCCTATCTTTTGCGAACCTTGTTCCGTAATCATTTGCTTGCGCAGGGTGTTCCTGCTGAGCGTATTCTTTCTTTTGAGTTAGACCTTGCAAGGGATATCAAATACCGCAACCCTCTCGTACTTGCCGACTATGTGCGCCGCATCGTTGCGTGTTGCACTGAGCAATACTATTTGTTTGTAGATGAGATTCAAATGTCGGACGAAGTTCCTAACCCCTATAACCCAGACGGTAAAAAGATCACCTTCTACGATGCGTTGAACGATCTTCGTTCCCTCTCCAATTTGGATATTTATGTGACCGGTAGTAATTCTCGAATGCTTTCCTCTGATATTCTCACTGAATTTCGGGGGCGCAGTGATGAGATCCGGGTCCATCCTCTAAGCTTTGCTGAGTTCTATTCTGCCGTTGGTGGCGACAAACAGGAAGCCTTTGAGAATTATGCCTTCTTCGGCGGTATGCCCTTAGTGCTTTCCCGACCCACCGATACTGCCAAAATGGCATACCTGAGCGCTCTTTTTACCGAAACCTATCTTAAGGATATTGTAGAGCGAAAGAAGATCAAGCGTCCTGATGTGCTCGACTCCATTCTCGATCTGCTTTGTTCCTCTATTAGTTCCCTAACCAATCCTACGAATGTTGCCAACACCCTCAATACCAAACAAAAACGCAGCGGCGAAAATACCGTAGCACAGAATACCGTTAAAAGCTATATGGATCATCTGGCAGATGCCTTTCTGTTCAGCGAATGCAAGCGATGGGATGTAAAGGGTAAGAATTATTTTGATTATCCCAACAAGTATTACTGTGAGGATTTGGGACTGCGAAATGCCCGCATCGGTTTCCGTCAGCAGGAAATGACCCATATCATGGAGAACATCATATACAATGATCTGATAACCCGTGGGTGCAGCGTAGATGTTGGCATCGTGTACGGCAACGATAAAGATAAGAAAGGCCGCACCGTCCAAGTGGCGCGAGAGATCGATTTTATTGCCACCCTCGGCGGCAGAAAGGTATATATTCAGTCCGCATATGCCCTGCCTGATGAGCAAAAAGCGCAGATTGAAAACAGACCCTTTGCGCTGACCGGCGATTCCTTCCCCAAGATCATCATCCGGCATGATATCCGAAAACGCTGGTATGATGATAACGGTGTGCTGAATATTGGCGTTCTGGACTTCTTGCTGAGTCCCGATATCATATAATCGGTTAAAAACCGTGACCAACTTTTGACCAACAAAAATTTGGTAAAAGACAATAACTGATATAATAGCACTACACTTTGAATGCTAATATATCAGCAACCACCACATATCTACAAAGCCCAAAAACCGCCATCGAGTGGGAATAACGCCTCATATTTCAGCAAATTTGTTTTATCCTCCTCGAGGCATTTCCCTTTATCCTTTCGTAATTGGATAAATCAATACAAAAGCAACCAAAGCGAAATCCATATTTATACCGGAAGTTTATAAAAACTGGGATATGGAATCTGTTTGCTTTTAAGTACTATTCTTACAGAAGATGGTCTGCTAAAAAAGGATACCACAGAATCATAATATATTTGTTTCCCTTATTGGTCCATATAATTCTAAAACCACCACCTTGCTTAAAAAAAGTATGGTGGTGCGTTTTATACATAAGGCAATTGGTCCTTCTCCGGTTTGTTGGCTTTCAATATTTTTCGCATTCGATGAATTTCCCTAGAAAATGACATAGGGAATGTGTTATCTAATAGGTGTAATTGTTTTTTGTGCATTCCCAAAAGTGGGATAGGGCCGGCAAGTCCTAGGAGCAATATTCCAATGCATACGTAGTTAAGTTTGTACGTCAGCAGGGAACCTATGGCTATAGATGCCTATGATTCTCCTCTGTTTATTTTTGTGACGGCTTCCTTTTTGCCACGGGTTGCCGGGTGACATGCTCGATATGCGTGTTTTACACAGCGGTATCAAAAGCATGTATGGAATGACCGATGAAGAGGTATCATTGAACCCAATTCATCAAATGTGTTGTAATGGATTCTAAGAGTTTTTCTTGTGTTTCGATAATGGGACGCCATTTTCGATCCTTGCAGATTCGCTGCGCCGCACACATGCTGCGGATGGCTACTGTTACCGAATTCAAGAATACATAAAGGCCCGACTTTTTCTCGCCGGAGATTGCTGTTTCCGTCGAATAGGCTGGCGCAGCCAGCGTCAGTCTGAAAAAAGTCAAAAGTTAGAAACGCTTGCGTTTTGCCCGTTAGGGCGAAATGCAGGCGTTTTTGCGTGCTAACAAATGGTCGTGCGTTCATACGCACAGTAGGTTATCTGTCTTTTGGACTGCAGCAACAGTCCGCCCTCCGTGTTGGCAGAACGGAGGTTCGTTCCACTCGGTTTGTCTGCCACAAACCGATTCCTTGTTCCGGCAAACGCAATGCCGGTTCGGCAGCAGGGAGTCCCCACAATTCTCGATCCTTGCCGAGAGGATCACAGGACACACGCAGCACTTTGCTGCAGCCGAGTTCAGCGGCCGTGTCCGCCGCCGTCATCACGACAGGAAGAAATCTTCCCATGCGGCATCGTACTGACCCAGACAACTTCACAAAAGAGACAGGCGTTATTGTTACAACGAAAAACTCTCTGCTCCACAAGGGTTTTCGCATTCTGCACAGTTTGTGTGTTCCATGGAAATCAGGTGGAAACCCATGATTTTGTCCCAGGGGGAACTATATTCTTTTGATTTAGAAAGGAAAAACGAACATGAAAAACAACATTTATTTTACTTTAGAAGCCCAGTTAAACAAGCTGGCACGACACAATCGCCAGGGCAGTTTTCGCACCAAGGAGCGGTACTATTTTGCAATGAAGCGGTTTTGCCGATTCCTTGCAGAGGAATACCATCTGCAAAAGTTGTCTAACATCAGTGGCAAGCACCTGGTACATTATGTGCTATGGATGCAGGAGGAAGGCCTTTCTGCCAGTACCATCAAAACGGACTTGGCGGCTATTCGCTTCTTCCACGATAAGATCAGCACCCCTAAATACTCACTCCCCAGCAATGCACAGCTGGGAGTAGAACTGGAGCGGCGGCGTTTTGGCCATACAGATCGTACCTGGAGTATTGCGGAATTTAATCGCATGGTAGACAAGGCTTTAAACCGGGATGATTACCTTTTGGCCTTGTATTTGGCGCGCTATGCCGGGCTGCGAATCCATGAGTGTTTTCGTATTGATACTGCCACGGCTCGACAAGCCATCCGGGAAATGGCCATCACCATCAAAGGCAAGGGCGGCAAAATCCGTACTGTGCCCATTAACCAGCAGATCATTTCTGCTTTGGAAAAATGTCTTGAAACAACACCGACAGGAAGCAAACTGTTGGTGCCGGATGATGTACCCACGGACAAGGCTATCAACCAACTGCAATTATTTATTCTCAAACACAGACCGGCGGTGCAGGATCCGGATTCCGATCGCCCGCTGACCTTCCACGGCCTGCGGCATACATACGCCGCTGAGAAATACAAACAACTGATCAACAACGGCACCACAGAGTTAGACGCCCATTTCGTCGTGTCCCGACTACTCGGACACGAACGGGCAGATGTGACAACAATCTATCTTGCCTCGTTGAAAGGAGAGCCCCGCAATTTATAAATTCAAAAAAATCAGTCAATACTACACACAAAAGGAGGTGGATGGCAGTGGCTGAAAAAGCAATGACAAACGAACAGCAAAGAAAGGCTATGGCAGAAAAACTTTGGTTAAACTATTTCAATCAAACCCTTTACGAAAAAGGTTACATTACCGAAGCCCAGCGCAATCGGCTGAAAAACATGATCGACAGCCGCAAGCCATCTGCCAACATCAAATAAACTACCGTGTCGCACCGATTTCCTCGGTGCGGCACAAATTTTTGGGTGCGTAACAAATCGCCACTTGTCAAGTAAATTTCATTTTTACTTGACAGAACTTAATAATCTGCAAGTAAAACATAAGTGATCTTTTTCCAGTTTTAAAATGTTTGTTGAAAATTTCGTTTGATTAGCGTATAATTTGTATAGTGATGATACAGCGAACTTTAGGAGGCGCGAAGCATGGACATTCATTATGTACGACAAATGCTGAAAATCAAATCTATCTATGATATTCCCCTACGGGTAACTTACTATGCTCGTGTTTCTTCAGAGAGCGATGAGCAGTTAAATTCCTTAGGAAACCAAATCTCCTACTATGAAGACTTGATCAGGCGAAACAGGAACTGGACCTTCGTCCCGGGATATATTGATGAGGGCTTGTCCGGCATTTCCACAAAAAAGCGTGAGAACTTTAACCGGATGATTGAAGATGCAGAAAATGATAAATTTGACCTTGTGATTACCAAGGAAATCTCCCGTTTCGCCCGTAATACGCTGGATTCTATCCAGTTCACCCGGCAGCTTTTGGGATACGGTGTGGGTGTGTTTTTCCAGAACGATAACATCAACACCTTGGACGAGGATTCGGAGCTTAGACTGTCCATTATGTCCTCTATCGCTCAGGACGAACTGCGCAAGCTATCCAGCCGCGTGAAATTCGGTCATCAACAAGCCATCAAGGATAAGGTGGTTTTGGGCAACAGCCGTATTTTCGGATATATAAAAGACGGCGGCAGACTTGTAATCGATGAAGCACAAGCCGCAATGGTCCAGGAGCTGTTTGAGCTGTATGCCAGCGGACAGTACAGCATGAAGCAGATCGAAACACTCTTTTGGCAGAAAGGCTACCGCAACCACAACGGAAATAAGATCGCCCACACCACCATGTCCAACATGATCGCAAACCCCAAATACAAGGGCTACTATGTGGGCAATAAAGTGCGAGTCATAGATATGTTCTCTAAAAAACAAAAATTTCTCCCGCCGGAGGAATGGGTTATGTTCAAGGATGAGACCGGTCAGATCGTCCCTGCCATTGTTTCCGAGGAAATCTGGGATCGTGCCAACGAAGTTTTAAAACAGCGCAGCGATGACGTGAAGAGCCGTCAGGGCATCTGCAATCATCAGAACTTGCTAACAGGCAAGCTATACTGCACCTGCTGCGGCACCGCCTATTACCGCCGGGAATCCAAAGACAAAGCCGGGAACAAGAACAGTAAGTGGGTTTGCTCCGGCAAAATCAAAAACGGTGCCGATTCCTGCGACTCCTTCGCTATTTATGAGGAAGAAATCAAACCATTGCTTCTTGAGGTATTTCAGGAAACCGAGGTTAATGTGAATGCACTCATCGAAGAGTATATGCAGATGTATCGCTCCCTGGATGAGGACAACCAGATTCCCAAGCAGATCGCTCAGCAAAAGGAACGCCGAGAGTTGGCACAAAGAAAGAAAAGCAAGCTGTTGGAATACAATGTGACCGGGCAGCTTTCGGACGCGGATTTTCTTGCGATGAACAATGCCTGCACCGATGAGATCAAGGATGCAGAGGCACAGATCCTGGAACTGGAGCAACAGCTATTCTCCCGGGAGGAGTTCCGCAAGCACATGGATACGATCCGTGCTACGCTGGAGGCTGCTCGTGCGGATGCTGCCCAGGGAATGATCTCTCAGGAGTTTGTAGATAAGTATATTGAAAAGATTTTTGTCACACCGGAAGATGATGGATCATTGCGACTGGATGTCAAGATATTTACCGGTGAAACAACCAAGAAATACCTTGCAACTCTCAAAAGTCGTACGGGTCACACTTTCAAGAAGATGATCGAGGCTTACGAGCAGGGTCTGCAGTAACAAAGAAAGCCGGTGCTTGCGCACCGGCTTTTTCTCATTATTTAGCTATAGGAAATACCCAGTACATTGAACTCCTCGTCCAGTGCCACATAGATAAGGCCCTGGCCGGACAGAGTGGGTACCTCATAAACGCCGTCCTTCACCTGCAGGATCACACGGCCGCCGCCCTCGATCATGGCAGGCTCCAGCTGATCATAGACCAGCGTCTTGGGATCCACATTGCGGAAGTCCGCAGGATCGGACTCATCCACATCCAGCAGATCCAGGTAGAACTGCAGTGTCAGCTTGCTCATCCACTGCTCTTCCTCGCTGATAAAGCCGTCGAACACGACAGCGGTGGGATAGCGGACGCTCTCATCCACAGCCTGGTAGATTTCCTCGGGCACAGCGTTGGCCAGAGCCTCCGCCTCGCTGAAGGTCTGCATGAGGGTCTCGCTGTAGACATTGCGCCAGTAGTCGTGGAAGTTGGCGAACACATCCTCCCCTGCCAATCTCTCCAGATACATGGAATACAGATAAACGGAGCCATAAACGCCGATATCAAATTCCTCATAAGTATTCATGATGCTGAAATTGTACAGAGACTGACCGTAGCGGATCATGTTGCTTTCCATCAGCTGATCCATGCGGCCTGCTTCATACTGCACGCCGGGATAGATCATTTCCTCCACATAACCGGACATGGCCTCGTTGATCCAGGTGGCGCAGGGGGTGTAGAAGTTCACACCCAGGGAATCTGCGAAGCAGATCAGGTGCTGGAACTCGTGTGCCAGGGTGGAGATGGCATTGAAATCCGTAGCTTCAAACTTGGAGCTCATGTGCAGCAGGTTCACATTGGTGTTGCAGCCTGCGTTCTCCACCTGGAATACGGGCAGCTCGTCCTCAGTCAGCAGATCCAGACCGCAGAAGCAGCCCATGATGTTATCCTGCATGGGATAGTACAGGAAGTTGACCTCGCTGTCAAAGCGGGGCTCACCGAATTTCTCTACCATCTGGGTGTAGATATTGGTGTCGAATTCCTCAGCACACAGCTGGGCATCTTCCTTGGAGATAGAATTTTCGTAAGACCAGATATTGCAGTATTCGCCGGCATATACGCAGGTGAATTCCCGCAGCTGGCGGGGCATTTCCATGGAGGTGGAGCTGTAGGTATAGAACTGCTCCACATCGCCCTGGCGGAAGCTTCTGCCCATGGCATCGGCACGGACATCGTCCACCTCACCGGTGGCCACCAGATTGGTCAGCTGATCCTGACCCATGGGGATCTGATCGGGAATGTCGGTCAGACCGTCGCCGCGGTTCATATCCACAACGATCTGATCTGCCATATTGCCGGTGGACAGTGTGATGTTCTGGGCATAGAATTCGCTGTAAACATAGGGGTTGTAGACCATCACATACTCCAGATCCTCATGCTGGATCTTGTTGCTCAGGGAAACATAGCCCAGCTGCTCCAGTTCCACGGGAGGCAGCTCCTCTTCGGGCTCGGAGGGCTCGGTCTCATCCCAATCCAAGGTGGGGAAGGTGTAGCCGCCACCGATAGCGGCCTGGTGGTCATCGTTCAGAGTCTGCTTGGGCTCAGTGGCTTCCTTGCTGTCGCTGCTGCCGCAACCGGCAACAGTCAGCATCAGCATCAGCACAGCCAAGCATAATGCCAAGATTTTTTTCATAGTGTTTACCTCTTTCTTTTTTCATCGACCTTGTCGATGGTAATTACGATTCATCTGCGACCTTCAGTTCAATTCGGGTCTGCCCTGCATACAGTACCTTTTGCTGGGTGAAATCCTGCAGAAGGATCTCCAGGGACATTTCCTCCAGATCGATCTCGCCAAAATGGATCAGACTGATCCGGGCAATGCCCTTCTGATGGGCAGGCACCTGGCCTTCGTAAATGGCAATGCTTTCAAAGGAGCTGTTGCTGATCTCCTTGCCGTTGATGATGCAGTTGGTGGCCTGCAGGCAGATATCCAAATCGGAGTCATTCTCCACCACCACATACCACTCGTCCGCCCATTCATCCTGTACATAGCCCAGCATGCGGATCTTCACGCCATTTTCTTCAAAAAGCACCTGCTGTCCGGTGGGTACGGCACTGCCTGTACCGGCCTGGGAAAGCTTCACCGGATACTGCTGGATCTGGGCAAAGCCGCCCAAGCCCAAAATGGTGTAATTCTGATCAAAGCGCATGACCACTTTCACATCCCGGATGTCCGTCAAATTGGCCACTTCCAGGTCATCATGATCCACCCGGGCCGTAAAGTAGGCGGTGCAGCCCGGATGCACCCAGTTGGGGCCGCCGGACGCCTCCCGGAATACGCCATCCAGCACAAAGCCCTGCACGGAGGGATAGAGCATATCCTGGGACAGATTTTCCAGCTTAAAGCCTGCGCAGAAATCCATTTCGTCCGAATATTCCGTGTAATCGCCCAGGCTCAGCAGGGTCAGCCGGAACTGCTCATTTTCGCAAAGCACCTGCTCGGTAGCAAAGGCCTCCCGGGAAGGATGCATATTCTCCCAAAAAATACCGAATAAGGTTTTTAGCTTCTCCAGGCGGTGCTCCTGGTCAATTTCCAAATGCACCCATGTGCGAGGAACCACCGTTTTCATGGTCAGCGCATCCCGCACCAGGATTTGGAATTTCATGGAACTGACCTGGTCGATGGGCTGCAGGTTACCCAATGCACCCCAATCCCCAATGCCATCCTCATCCACCGTCACCTGACCGGGCAGCGTCTCAAACAGGATCAGATTTTCCAGGGAGGTGGCATCCACAGTTTCATTGATAAAGGGATTTTCCATGTACACCAGCACGGCACGATCCGTCCGATTGTCCATACCCAGGGTGTAGGTAGCGCCGTAATAGTCCTCCGCCTGCTCCATAAACAGGGTCAGACCGTCCTGCTCCCACAGTACCACCCGGTCCTCGCTCCCCCAATGTCTTTCCACGGTTTCCGGTTCCTGGGCCTGGGGCAGCTGCCCGCTGACCTCAATGGGCAGTAATTCCGAGCAGTATCGGTTGCCCTGGGTGTCCTCCACCTCAAAGAGAATGCAGTAATCACCGGCCGTCAAGGGCGCGTAGACGAATTCCATGCCATCGGCCACATACAGCTGGAAGCCGGTCAGAATTCCCGATACCGGCCATGCGCTGACAGGCTGGATCGCACCGTTTTCATACCGGGACAGGTACCGATGCCGCTGGCTGGGGAAGGTGGCAGATACCCACTGGCTCAGATCCACCTCTTCGGTCTTGCCGCCCAGCATTCCCTGGGAAGCCACCTGCTCATCCGCCGGCAGCAGGGCGCTGACGGCGATCTGCTTGGTGGAATGATTCACAGCCATCTGATAGCGGAAGCTGTCCTGCTGCTCCTCATAGCCCTCCGGAGTAGTCACCGCCGAAGGCAGGCTGTTTTCCAGATAGGTAAACACGGAGTAACGGGTCACATCCCCCACCGTGTCATGCTCCTGGGACACCGGGATCATATACTGTCCCCTGCCGTCCTTTAAGTAAATAACATTGCCGTCAAAGTTAGCTGTCAGCAAGCCGTCCTTTTCGGTGATGTTGGAGCTGGCGAAGGTAATGGTATACAGCTCGTCGCCCAGGCGCTCCATAATGTAGTAGCGGCTGGAAGCATAGCTTTCCGCCTGCTCCGGCGTCAGCTGCAGGGTGTAGGTCTCCTTGGCTGCCATGCTGGGCTGCACAGAGGATGCCAAAGACAGCTTGTCGTTTTGCAGCCAAATTTTCTCATAGCCCTGCAAATAGCTTTGATACTGGGACAGCAAGCCCAGCTCCCGGTATGCCTGCGCCCAATCCTTTTCGTAGTAGCGCTTGTTGTAGAAGGGATAATACAGGCTCATGCCGCTTAGGTTTTCGCTGTTGGTCAGATTGGTCACCGTCATGTTTTCCAGTACCTGCTGCATGGCGGTCACCTCATCCGGGTACATCTGTCCCAGCCACATGCCCATATCGTTCAAGTCGATCAGATCGTACTCCGAGCCGGTGCTGGCACGCCCCAAGGCACGGGTCTTCGCCCGTCTGGCGGTCAGCTGGTTGTACTGACTGGACACATCTTCCGCAGCCCTGGCAAACAGGGCATTGATGGCCGTTTCCAGCTCCTGGGTATAGCTTAGATCCATGCAGGACAGTGTGGTGTCCCGGTTCTCGTAGCCCCGCTCCTCATAATAGGCAAGGCAGGCATCCATATAGCCCTGGGCAAGATCGGTCAGCACCTTTTCCGTATCGGCCTGGCATACTGTGGACATGAAATCGTAATTCCAGCCGAAGGCAGGCTCAACCTCTTGGGAGGCCACCAAATAATCCGCATAGGGCGCCCAAACGCAGGCCAGCTCCGCCGATGCCATCAAGCAAGCATCGAAGCCCACCCATTTGAGCTTATTGTCCTGCCCGAAGGGGCTGTCAGCCAATGCCGACTGCATTTCCTGCAGGGTCAGACTGTCATTATCAAACAGCATATCCTTGCCGTAGCCCATGACCGGGCCGTTGCCATGATCCCAAAGGATCAGCGCATACTGCTGGGCAGGATAATTGCTGTAGCCGTACTTAAGGAAATTGCTCAGGCATTGGCTCTCGCCCATGGAATAGGCTTCCAGCTGCGTAACCGCCTCAAAGCCCCCCTCCTTCAGCTGCAGCAGGGTGTGCTTTTCCGGGTCGGCCAGCTCGTTATGCCATTTGGGGGCGCCGCCGGCATAGACCAGCACTGTGGTTTTGGAAAGATCCACGCCGCTGGCCACCATTTCTTCCAGATCACCGGTGCCTGCGCCGGACTTTGTCTCCAAGTCAGAGCCCACCATGTAGACCATTACGGTGGTGGTCAATTCCTTAGGCTGCGCAGCTGCCTCTTTCTGAGAGCCGCAACCGGCCAGCAATAAAATACCGCAAAGGACGACCGCTATCAGTAGTTTTTTCATAGCTCTCTCCTCGATAATAATTTTTATAACTATATCACAGATCACAGTTTTTGTAAACACAACGCTTCCCAGATTCCCGGCTTGCAAAATCTTAATTTTATGATATAATACCCATAGTCTAAAGGAGGTGGCGCAAATGCATATTCAGGAATCCGGCGAAATGTACCTGGAAACCATCCATGTACTACAGAAAAAGAATGGGCAGGTGCGCTCCATCGACATCAGTGAGCATATGGGCTACTCCAAGCCCAGTGTCAGCCGCGCTGTGGGTCTGTTAAAGAACGGCGGCTATATCCAGGTCAGTAAGGACGGCTTCATTATGCTGACAGAATCCGGCCTTGCCATTGCCCAAAAGATTTTTGAGCGCCATACCCTGCTGACCCAGCTGCTGATCAACCTGGGTGTAGATCCCCAGGTAGCTTCTGAGGATGCCTGCAAGCTGGAGCACGCCATCAGCGACGAATCCTTCAACGCCATCAAGCGTTTCGTGAATACACAAAAATGAGCCGTCAACCGACGGCTCATTTCTCAGAGTGTCAAAAAAGCCGCCAAACGCCAAAACAGAACAAATAAATAGAAAGTTGCGTGCAAAGCCTTCTCCTTGAGGAGAAGGTGGCAAAAATCTCTGATTTTTGACGGATGAGGTGGAAAAAGCCTTGCTACGCAAGGTGTTTTGGCTTACTGCGCAACTCGCCCTCTACCGTACCACCTGTACGCCGACGAGGGCGA
>JAZNHQ010000165.1:0-19907 GCA_045577035.1 Faecousia sp.
ATCCTGAGGCACTAATGCCTCTAGATCTACAATTATTGCTTCACTTCTTGCGTCTTTTCTCCATTGTTCCATAAAAACACCCCCGTTTTTTTATTATACCAGAAACGGGGGCGTTTTGGAAGTTTTTTGACAGACTGCAAAAACGGCAGGTTTAAATACCTGCCGTTTTTCTTAATTAATACTCTTCTGTTTCTTCTTCCAGGTCATCAAAACCCATTTGATCATTTTGACCGGAACGCATGGTCTGCCATTGCTCCTTCGTAATCAGAATTGTTCTGGGCTTACTGCCCTGGTAGGGGCCGACGATGCCCTTTTCTTCCATTTCATCCACGATTCGAGCGGCGCGGGCATAGCCCAGCTTCAATCGACGCTGGAGCATGGAAACAGAAGCCTGTCCGGTTTCCAGGATCACATCAACAGCAGCCGGAAGCATTTCATCTCCATCCAGTTCTTCCGCTGTAGGTTCAGGATCCGATGCGGCAGCCTTATTATTGCCGGTCTGTGCAGCCTTCTTCTCAATTTCTTCCATGACCGTCTGATCGTACTCTGTGACGAAATTACTCTTCACATATGTAGCAACAGCCTCAACCTCAGGATCGCTGACGAAACAGCCCTGGACACGCTTAGGTTTGCCGTTACCAATAGGTGCATACAGCATATCACCACGACCCACCAACTTTTCAGCGCCCTGTGTATCCAAAATGATTCTAGATTCCATAGCCGAAGCAACAGCAAAAGCAATTCTGGAAGGAATATTCGCCTTCATAAGGCCTGTAATAACATCTGCAGAAGGTCTTTGGGTTGCAATAATCAAATGAATGCCCGCTGCACGACCCATCTGCGCAATTCGACAGATAGACTCTTCCACTTCCTTGGCAGCAACAAGCATAAGGTCGGCCAGCTCGTCAATAATCACAACCACCTGGGGCAGTTTCTTACCGGTTTCCTCCTGGCTTTCCATGATACTGTTGAAGGATTCCAGATCGCGAACACCTGCATCAGACATAGCCTTATATCGACGCATCATCTCTGTAACAGCCCACTGCAAAGAGCCAGCGGCTTTCTTGGGATCCGTAACAACAGGAATCAGCAGATGGGGAATGCCATTATAAACGCCCAATTCCACCATCTTCGGGTCTACCATGATAAGCTTCACATCATCGGGACTTGCTTTATATAGCAAGGAAATGATAATGGAATTCATGCATACCGACTTACCGGAGCCGGTAGTACCGGCAATCAGCATATGGGGCAATTTGGCAATATTACCAACAATGCAGTTGCCGCCAATATCCTTACCCACAGCGAAAGAAGACATGGATCTGGCAGAAGAGAATTCTCCGGAATCAATCACTTCACGCAGACTAACAGTTGTAACCGCACGGTTGGGAACTTCAATGCCCACAACAGAGATCTTGCCGGGGACAGCCGCAATTCGCACGCCGGAAGCACCCAAGCTCAAAGCGATATCATCTGCAGCAGATGTAAGCTTACTCAAGCGTACACCCTTTTCCAGTTCCACCTCATATCGGGTAACGCTGGGGCCACGGGTCACATTAATAATGTGCGCTTCAATCTTAAAGCTGGCCAGGGTCTCATTCAGCCGCTGGGAGTTTTCTCTCATCTCGGCAGTACCATCGGCACAATCTCTGCCGGGAAGCTTTAACAGATTAATGGGTGGGAAACAATATGCAGGCTTTTCGATCGCCTCAGCCTCCGCAATCTCTTGTGCAACCTCTGCAGCAGACTGAGCGGCTTCTTTCGCTGTAACCTTTTCGGGTTTAACCTCTGCCACAGGGGTCGGTTCCTCGAATAGGATCTCCTCCGGCTCAATTTCTTCTTGCTGTGCCGGCTGCACATGCATCTGACCAAAGGAGTCCGTCAGTACCTCAATCTCTGCCTCATCCTCAGTAATCAGTTCTTGACCGGCGATGGCAGCCGCAGCCACCGGAGTGTTAACATCAGAGTCAATTTGACGCATGATATCAGAGGCGCGCTCAGTATCAGTTTTTTCTTTTGACTGTTTCGCTTGGTTTCTTTTCTTTTCCAGGTGTTCAATCCGCTTATTAGCCAAATGGTTCACCACAATTGAAGCAGGCTCCGGCTTGTCCTCTACCTCTTGATCTTCCCATTCGGCTCTGGGGCGATTCTGGACTGCACGAATAATACTGGGAATGGTAATCTGAATACCGCCCAAGGCAGTAATTACAGCAGCTACAATCAGAAGGATGATAGTGATAATTCGACCACAAAGTGCTTCCATCAGCATAGCAAAGCCACCGCAAATCAAACCACCTGTGATGTCATTGTCTCTATATCCACCACTGAACAAATCCCCGATCACGCCAAGGCCGCCCTTTAAATTGTGGGGATTCAGAAGCAAATGATTCAAGCAGCCGCAAACCAGCACAAATAAAAGCAAGCAAATAGTGCGCATTTTGACAGGTCGCTTGCCGCTAAGCGCATGAATGATAAATAAGTACAAAAACACTGGGATGGAAACAAAGAATCCGATACTGCCAATCAAGCCATGCACAAATTTATCAAAGATCTGAATAACGACACCATCGGGATTAATGAACATCACAAAAAACAAAACAAACAAAGAAATAAAAATCAAAGAGCTGATCAGTCTGACAGGAATCTCAGTCTCCTTTGACTCAGGCTTTTTGCCTTTATTATTTGCACCGTTTTTTTCAGAGGGCGTATTTTTCTTCGCCTTTGCAGCTGAAGCAGCCCGCTCGGCTTGAGACTTTTTCTTTAATTCTGCCATAATAGCCTCCTTATGCAATCAAATAAAGGATAAATGTCAACATTGCAACGCCCCAGCAATAGCAGGCGTAGCCAGAAAAACCGGTATTTACGATCATCAATCGCATAAGAAGGATGACCAAATAGCCACCAGTAAAAGCACCAAGTGCTGCCACAAATGCATAGACAAAACCCAGGAATGTAAACGCAAATCCTGCTGCTGTAAACAATCCGATAAAATCAAACAGAATCAAAAACAGAAGTGCCGGAATACATAAAAGCAACGCCCAGGAATATGCTTGAGATTTATCTGCACCCCTGGCAACAGATGCCGATAAACACATACCGAGTCTGGAAATACCGGGGAAAATACTTAATCCGCCCAGCAAACCGGTTAAAACTGCATCCAGTCCGGACATCTGACTGGAGTCCTTGTTTCCGTGACGCATATGATCTACAACATAGAGCACTGTTCCGTTTATAATGAAGAACAGACACAGCAGTAGCCAGTTTTGCTCCAAATCAGATGTTGCACGATGAAACAACAAAACAGCCAACAGCGCAATGCCGGCCGAAAACAAGAAGCGAAGATCATAAGTACGTTGAATGTTTGTAGGGTTCTGACGACGGCGACGAGGATTGCCGGAAAGCTCTCGTGCATAGCCCAGAAGACGCGCCCTGCAGCTGACAAATATAGCCACAAGAATTCCTATATGTACCATCAGATCTAAGAGAGGATTCCACAGCGTTGTACCAAACAGCTTGCGCAGCAGAGCCTGATGTCCATTAGAGGAGACAGGCATACATTCAGAAATTCCAGACAAAAAGCCGTAAAACAAGCTCTGCAAAAAATTCATGTTTGCCCATCTCCTTTCAAAGTATCTCCAGAGTATAATATCACATATTATTTCAAATTTCCAGTAGAGAATAGATTTATTTTCTATTCTTTTGTTTTTCTATCATTTTATGCAATGCTGCCAATGCATCACTGAGCCCACCAAGCTTATCAATCAACCCGGACGCCACTGCTTCCTTACCATAAAGGATAGTGCCAACATCGGTCGCCATCTCGCCGGTTGCCATCATATAGTTTTCAAATGTTTCTTTTGAAATGCCGGAATTCATTGTCACAAAGTCAGCAATTTGCTCCTGGATTCTTTGGAAATATCGAAATGTTTGGGGCGCACCGACTACAAGCCCCGTCATTCGTACAGGATGGACAGTCATACTGGCTGTATGCGTAATAAAGGATTTTTTCGTACAGACCGCTAAGGGAATACCAATGGAATGTCCCCCACCCAGCACTAAGGATACTGTCGGTTTTTTCATACCCGCTATCATCTCTGCAATGGCAAGACCGGCTTCTATATCGCCACCAACCGTATTTAGCAGTAATAATAATCCGTCAATTTCTTCACTTTCCTCAATCCCTGCCAAAAGAGGTAAGACATGTTCATATTTTGTGGTTTTACATGTTTCCGGTAATGCTTGATGCCCCTCTACCTGTCCAATGATCGTTAAAGTATAAATATTACCCCGCTGGGTTTTTGTTACATCTGCTCCCAGATCAACCAATTGCTGTCTCTCTTCTTTTTTGATATCTGCATTGTTGCTCTCGTGCATGATTATCCCTCCTAAATCAATCTTAGGATAACCCATTATTTTTCTGTAATTCATGCTTGCAAGATTATTCATTATGCACTATAATACCCCCATGTAATATAGAAAGGACAACTTAGCAATGCAATACGAATTTAAAACCAGCGGAACCTGCTCTCAACGGATTTTCTTTGAGATCGAGGACAACAAGCTGATGAATGTTCAGTTCCTTGGCGGCTGCAACGGCAACCTCAAAGGCATTGGAGCACTTGTGGAAGGCATGGATGTTGATGACGTCATCGCACGGCTGGAAGGTACCACCTGCGGAATGAAAACCACATCCTGTCCCGATCAGCTGGCAAAAGCATTAAGGAAAGCAAAAGAAGCATAAAAAATACATCCACCGTCCGGTGGATGTAATTTTTCGGAATAAGTGGTAGAAAAGTGGTAGAAAATCACATTTTCCGTTCGTCAAAAACACCCCAAAAAGTTAGAAAAATACCGTGGAATCGGTAAGATTCCACGGTATTCTATGGTCCGAGTGTCGAGATTCGAACTCGAGGCCTCTTGAACCCCATTCAAGCGCGATACCAAACTTCGCCACACCCGGATATGCTTGCGTTTTGCTGAACGCCTGTGTATATTAGCACACCTTCACGAAAAATGCAAGCATTATTTTTGACTTTTTAAAAAAATTTTTTATTCGCCCGCATCGGACTTGACTACCTTGCCCATATTCCAAAGTCTGGCCACTTGCAATTCGGCATTTTCTTTTTGTTCCGGGGTCTCATATTCTACATATACCGTATGCGCGCTACAATCAGCACATTCTACCTGCACGTTCCATCCACCCTCATGGACAAGATATCCGCAGCCACGGCAAACCGGGCATTCTTCCAAAGATACATTGGGATTGACTTCCATAATTTTACTCCTTATCTGAACACTTTTTCGTCTTTATCGTAGATCTCTATGCGTCTGGATTTGGTAAAACTCGCCTTAAATTGAGGCAAGTGCATTTCTACCGCCAATGCCAGCTGCGCTGGATTTAAGGTGGGATTCTGACAGCAAATCAACGCATCCAATTCGATCGTATGCGCATCTATACGATCTACACAAATCCTGCGGATCATGGGAATGATATCCTGATCCTGGATTCCACTTTTTGTTTTCTTGGGTACGATGAGACTTTTTTGCGCAAACAGTGCAGCAATTGATTCCTCAGCGCCCTGGGGTATTCCATCATCATACTCCAATGTTACAACACAATTCAGCTGACTAATAGCATTAATTTTTTGGACTTTATCATAAACTTGTAAAACTTTAACTCCATCCACCAGAGCACGATTCAAACGCTCTGCAATCTCATCATTGGGGACTGTTTGTCCGTCCAAATCAAAATCCAACAGCTCACAGCTGCTCTCCACGCCCACAGACAGCGGAAGTGCAATGGAAACGGACGGCCTGGGGTTAAATCCCTGGGTATGCGTTAGGGGCAAACCAGCCCTTTTGAAGGCTCGCTGAAACAGACGCATGAGATCCAAATGGGAAATCCACACTCCCCTGCCCGTTTTCTCAAATAACAACCTAGGCATCGCAGGACACCTCCTTCAAAAGCAGATTGGCGCCGCAGCCACTACAGCCATGACGGCAATCCGGTGTGATCTGTTCTTCGTAGGCTCGCTTGCGCTCCTTCAATAAGAACTTCTTGGTCACTCCAACGTCAATGGTGTCCCATGGCAGGATCTCATCTTCTGCATAGCCACGAACAGTGTAGAAATTGGGATCCACACCGCATTTTTCAAAAGCGTCCAACCACAGCTTATAATTAAAATACTCGTCCCAGCCATCCAGCTTAGCACCGCTCAAGGCTGCTGCCTCCAGGACAGGACCCAGCCGACGGTCGCCACGGGCAGTAACCGCTTCCAGGCGACTAATATCTGAGGTATGATAATTATATTCAATGGATTTGCTGTAGAAATGATCCTTCAGTAAGTGACATCTGCGCAAATACTCCTCTGGAGGGATCTGCTTTTCCCATTGGAAAGGCGTATGGGGCTTTGGAACAAAATATGCGGTTGCCACATGAACTCGCAAGCCCCGCTTCTTATTGCTGGCGCACTCCTTCCATGTCTGAATAACCTTATACACCAGCTCTGCAATACCCAGAACATCTTCGTCCGTTTCTGTGGGCAGACCCAGCATAAAATACAGCTTTACATTATTCCAGCCACCGGAGAACGCATTGGCGCAAGTAGTCAGGATCTCTTCTTCCGTCAGATTCTTATTGATCACATCACGAAGTCGCTGTGTACCAGCCTCCGGCGCAAATGTCAAACCGCTCTTACGGGTTGTCTGTAGCTTTTGCATCAGCTCCCGGGAGAAATTATCCGCACGCAAAGAAGGCACAGACAGATTGATTCTGCGCTCAGCACAGTACGGGATCATTTCATCGGTGAGTTCTTTCATTTCACGGTAATCAGAAGTAGACAGGCTGGATAATGTGATCTCGTTATGACCGGAACCCGTAAGGGTCTCCACTGCCTGGCGGTAAAGAACCTGTGCACTTTTCTTGCGAACAGGACGACAGGAGAAGCCGGCCTGGCAGAATCGGCAGCCGCGAATGCAACCGCGGAACACTTCCAAATTTGCTCTGTCGTGAACGATCTCCGTAGACGGAACGATCATCTTTGTGGGGAAATAGGCCTTATCCAAATCTTCCACGATCCGCTTTGTAACGGTTTTCGGCGCACCGTTCAGTGGCTTGATCTCCCGGATAGTGCCATCCTCGTTATAAATATGCTCATAAAAGGAAGGAACATATACGCCGGGAATCTTAGAAACCTCCAGCAAAAACTGTTCCTTGCTCCATCCCTCCGCCTTCGCTTTATCGTAAAAGCTTACAATCTCTACAGTAATATCCTCGCCCTCGCCCAGAGAGAAGAAATCAATAAAATCAGCCAAAGGCTCCGGGTTAAACGCACAAACACCGCCGGCAAAGACAATGTTCTTCAAATCATGTCTGTCGGCAGACCGCAAGGGTACACCGGCCAAATTCAGCATATTGAGGATATTGGTGTAGCTCATTTCATAGCCAATGGTAAAGGCGATCATATCAAAATCCTTCACCGGACTATGACTCTCCAATGCCCACAAAGGCAACCCCTTGCTGCGCATGGCATCTTCCATATCTCCCCAGGGAGCAAAAACACGCTCGCACCATACGCCATCCATTTCGTTCATGACACCGTAGAGAATGCGCATGCCAACATTGGACATACCGATCTCATAAGTATCGGGGAAACAGAAAGCAACGCGAACACGCACATCCTGGAGATCTTTTTTTATCTCGTTGTACTCGCCGCCTGTATACCGGGCAGGTTTTTGCACCGTAGGCAACACTCTTTGTAATAATTCGGTCATATGCATACCTCTTTTGTATTTTCAAAGCTATTGTACTCGTTGGGTGTGTTGTTTGCAAGATAATTTTCTTCTAACGAACAAAAAAACCACTGCCATAATCGGCAACGGGCCCATCAAGAGCCGCAAAGATAAATGTGCAGCCAGCAACAGCAAGATGCCCATAACGACCGCTTCTATCGCAGTATATATGACTTCCGGGCGTTTTAGCGGCAGCTTTTCCAGCAGGCAGCGTAATATTCTACCACCGTCCATGGGAAACAATGGCAACAGATTTATGAAAGATTGCAAAACGCCGCAAATTGCCAGCAACGGAAACCTTTTTATAACAAAGATAAGTAGCAAACCGGACAGCGGCCCGGCCAAGGCACAAATCACTGTCTTCCAAGGCGGCATCGGCTCCGTTTCCATACGCGCTCCCATTGCTCCAACAGATATTCTATATACCGCAGTCCCGGTGATTCGTAAAGCCAAATAATGCCCCAATTCATGAATACAGGCCGCTAACAACCATGCTGCAACCAATTTTAGCGGCAGCAGAAGGCAAGCAAGACACACTGCGAATGTGAAGTCCGTCTTATATACTACTTTACCCATTTGCAATGATCTGTCGACAAAATACTGTTACTGCATCTGAAAGATTCTCACCATTGCGAATATCTGAGACCAATGTACTGAACGCTTCAGTGGTCACCTGGGGATCGCCCGGGATCAAAAAGTCCCAAATCAAGCCACGCACCGACGGAAGCACCGCTATCAGTAGTATGCACAGGGCAACGAACGCACCGGTGATCCATACCTTTTTCAGTTTTACTTCCTTGGCCATCTTGTATTTATAATCCAAGTCCGGTTCATACTGTATCCTATAGCCCATAGACATCCCCCTCCCCTCTTAAAATTACGATTCTGAAAGCAGGGATATTCCATCATATTGGACTTGACAATATGGAAAATTTTCAATATAATACGATGGCTATCGGGGTATGGCGAAGTTTGGTATCGCGCTTGGTTCGGGTCCAAGAGGCCTCGGGTTCGAATCCCGATACTCCGACCAACAGCAGGAATGGCACATTGTCCATTCCTGCTCTTTTTTATTCAGAATGAACCCGAGAATTTTCCACTTTCAGATTTCATATATTCCGAACCACCATTGAAATCATTGCATAATTATGATATGATTGACAAAATCAGCCACGAACTAAATGGAATGTATGAAGGAGGAAATCCTATGAATATTGTTTGTTTGGATCTGGAGGGTGTCCTTGTTCCGGAAATCTGGATCGCCTTTGCCAAAGAAAGTGGTATCACGGAGCTAACCCGGACTACCCGTGAAGAACCCGATTATGACAAACTGATGAAGTGGCGCATTGATATCTTACAGCGTCACGGTCTGACTTTACAGGACATTCAAGCCACCATTGCAAAAATTGAACCTATGGATGGCGCAAAGGAATTCCTTGACCAGTTGCGCAGCATGACACAGGTGATCATTATCAGCGACACTTTCACGCAATTTGCACAACCGCTGATGGAAAAACTTGGCATGCCTACTATTTTCTGCAATGAATTGATCGTGGATGACAATGGACGGATCACCGATTATAAAATGCGTGTAACTGAAACCAAACTAACCACGGTAAAGCACCTGCAGGCCATGGGATTTGAGACCATCGCTGCCGGTGACAGCTTTAATGACCTGGGTATGATCCGGCAATCTAAGGCAGGCTTCCTGTTCCGCAGCACCCAGAGCATCATATCCGCGAACCCTCAGTACGAAGCCTTTGAGCATTACGAAGATTTACTGAACGCAATCAAAAAAGCACTGTAAGAGGTTCCAATGAAAAAGAAAAGAATTCAATGGAGTCAGGTGTTCGGCGCCGTGATTTCCACCGCCATAGGATTTTTGTGCGGATATCTTCTGGTCAACAGCCATCATGCCATCCCGGCGGAAGATCCCTGGAGCAAGCTATTTTGGATTCTGGGATTGCTGGTTGCTCTGTATATTTCTACGATCCTACAAATGATCATACACGAGGCCGGACACCTATTGTTCGGTACCCTTTCCGGCTATAAATTCAGCTCATTTCGTATTATGAGCTTTATGTGGGTCAAGGACGGACAATCTCTCAAGTTTTGCAGATTGTCCATTGCCGGTACCGGCGGACAATGTCTCATGTCGCCTCCCGACCTTGTGGACGGAAAAATCCCGGTGATTTTGTACAATCTGGGCGGCTCCATAGTGAACATCGTCGTCTCTTCAGTATTCCTGGGCTTATACTTTATTTGCATTCCACTTCCGTTCCTGGCATCTGTTATGCTGATCTTTGCCTTGGTAGGCTTTATCTTCGGCGTTCTGAACGGTGTTCCCATGCGATTGGGAACGGTGGATAACGACGGTTACAACGCCTGGTCTCTTTCCTCCAGCAAAGAAGCCATGAGAGCCTTCTGGATACAAATGAAGGTAAACGAACAAATCTCCCAGGGACAGCGTCTGAAGGACATGCCCGATGAATGGTTCCAAATGCCCTCCGACGAGGAGCTGTGCAATAGCATGGTATCTGTAATTGGCGTGTTCTCCTGTAATCGGCTGATGGATCAACATCACTTTGCTGAAGCAGATGCAAAAATGGCACATTTACTGCAAATCGAAAGCGGTATGGTCGGTCTGCACCGGTGTATGATGATCTGTGATCGGATTTATTTGGAGTTACTTGGCAATAACCGACCTGAGGTTTTGGATAGTTATTTGACTCCTCAACAAAAGAAATTTATGGCATCCATGAAAAACTTCCCTTCCATTTTACGCACGCAGTATACATATGCCCTGCTTGCAGAAAAGAATGAGGATAAAGCCGCCCAATTACTAGCACATTTTGAAAAAGCCGCAGCATCCTACCCCTATCCTAACGAGGTAGAGGCAGAGCGGGAATTAATAGCTTTGGCACAGAATATAGAAAAACTACCGGCTGGAAATAGCCGGTAGTTTTCTTATATGAGCTGCTGTTCGTTGATAATCAGTTTAAATTGTAGGCCCAAACACTCCGCAGCCTTACGGCAGAGGATCATTCGACCCATAAAGATTTCAAAATAATCCATTACAGAGCCAAACTTGGTATCTACGGTCAGCTTCAGCTTAACAAATGTCTTATCCTCGTTGATCTTTAAGGTAGACTTTTTAACGGAATAATTCACACGGTCATGAATATCAAAGGTTGCAATATCCGTATTGCGAACTCTGGAACGGCGTACGTCGGCCTTATCCGCCAAGATAAGGGCAGCTGCCACTGCGTTAACAGGCACACCTGTTCCCTCATCGTGGTTGCCAATGGCGGTGACAATGGTGGCCAACTCCCCCGGATCACATTCCATATCATTTAGAATGCTCCATGCCATAACGGCACCGGATTGAGAATGATCCTTACGATTTACCAAATTACCGATATCATGCAGATAGCCTGCAATCTTGGCAAGCTCGACCGTGCGCTGGTCAAATCCCATGGTTTCCAAAATATAGCCGGCTGTTTCTGCCACATGTACCACATGTGAAAAACTATGCTCTGTATATCCCAACGCGCCCAAGGATTCATCAGCGCGAATAATATATGTTCGGATGGCCTGACTATTTGTGACCTGCTCATAAGTTAACATGAAATCGCCTCCTGGAGGTATTATAGCACATTCTCTGAGATAAAAAAAGATATACTTTTGAGATTTGTGGCATACTACAAAAAAGGGGGCAAGCAAATGTGTACAGCCATATCATTTTTCACGAACGATCATTATTTTGGACGAAACCTGGACTTAGAATACGCATACAAAGAATCTGTCACCATAACACCACGAAATTTTCCTCTTTCTTTTCTGAATATGCCGGCGATGGACCATCACTATGCCATGATCGGAATCGCATATATCAACCGGAATTATCCCCTATATTACGATGCAACCAACGAATACGGCTTAAGCATTGCGGGCCTAAATTTCCCGGGAAATGCAGTGTATCAGCCATGTATGCCAAACAAAGATAATGTTGCCCCCTTCGAATTGACGCCTTGGCTCCTGGGACAATGCAAAACTGTGGACGAAGCAAAAAAACTTTTAGGCAATATAAATCTGCTGGATCAAGCATTCAGCGAAGAATTACCCTTAACTCCCCTGCACTGGCTTCTGTCAGACCGGAAACAAAGCATCGTATTGGAGCCAACTGCCCAGGGACTAAATATCTACGACAATCCTGTGCGGGTACTGACAAACAATCCGCCCTTCCCCTACCATCTGTATAACCTGCAGAACTATATCAATCTGACAGCGAAAACGCCTGTTAACAGGTTTTCAGAGGAGTTGTTACTGGAACCGTACAGCAGAGGTATGGGAGCAATGGGATTGCCGGGTGATCTTTCCTCATCATCTCGTTTTGTGCGTGCCGCATTTACCCTGCATAATTCACAATGCAGCCCGGATCAGATCAGCAGCATCACCCAATTCTTTCAGATTTTAGGTGCTGTTGCGCAGCAAGAAGGCTGCGTGCAAATAAATAGGAAATACGAAAAGACAGTTTACTCGTCATGCTGTAACACAAATAAAGGAATTTACTATTACAAAACCTATACCAATAATCAGATCACCGCTGTGGACATGCATAAGGAGAATCTAAACAGCGGACAATTGATCGAATTCCCTTTGCGCCATGACCAGATAATCTGTTACGAAAACTAAAATCAGCCTGCCAACACGGCAGGCTGATTTTATGCATTCAAAAGCTTTAAAATATATGCTTGCACCTGGTCTGGAGCGATCTGCAGCACTGCAGAAAACTCTGAGCCTAACAGTCTTTGGGCATCTCTGAGAAAATTTTCATCACACAGGTGGAATTTTCTTCCCAAGGCCTGTTGCTGCTCCTTGTGCTTGTGCAGGGCGTGGATCATCCGAATGACAGCTTGACGGTCTCCGCTGACGATCAGCTCGCGGTATCGTTGCTTCCGCTGGTT
This sequence comes from Faecousia sp., assembly GCA_045577035.1. Lineage (GTDB taxonomy): Bacteria > Bacillota > Clostridia > Oscillospirales > Oscillospiraceae > Faecousia. Next base: position 12,759 of record JAZNHQ010000165.1, read on the forward strand.
TTCATCCGCAATCCAAGCATCATCCGAATCCTTTGTACTTAAGATCAACGCATCCAACTCCTGCTTGGACAGAAGCGCACACATCTTTGCTACCGCTGCGGGATTACCCGTAGGCACAAAATACCGATTATCTTTCTGTTCTGTCGGCTCCAAAACATAATATTCTACTTTCTTTCGGTCTATGGTCTTGACCTCTATATCCACAATTTTGCAGACACCGTGACTGCCATATACCACATTTTGACCTATCTGAAACATAGATCCCCACCCCTTTTCGGTTTAATTATAGCAAATATTTTTTCCAATTTCATATGGGCATTTTTACCGAATTTTCTAGCAGAAATGTAATCCACTGGAAAACAAATGTAAATTTCTGAAAATCACCTATTTATTTTTCGTACAAAATAGGTTATAATGTGTCAAACCTTTGACGCAGGGAGGCATACCAATGCGTATTGTCATCAAAATTGGAACCAGTACCTTGACCCATACTACCGGACATTTGAACATTCGGCGGGTAGAAGAGTTGTGCAAGGTATTCAGCGATATAAAGAACGCCGGACACGAAGTGATTATTGTTTCATCCGGTGCAATTGGCATGGGCGTTGGTAAGCTGGGGCTGCATGATCGCCCTTCTGACATTCCTACCAAGCAGGCCGCAGCCGCTGTGGGACAATGTGAGCTTATGTATACATACGACCGCTTGTTCAGTGAATACAATCATACTGTGGCACAGCTGCTGATCACCAGCGATGATATTGAAAACCCCATTCGTCACGACAATTTCAGCAATACACTGAATCGGCTGCTGCAGCTGGGCGCCATTCCGATCATTAACGAAAACGACACCGTTGCAACCAACGAGATCGTCATTGGTGATAACGACACTTTGGCGGCCATTGTTTCTGAAAGCATTCGTGCAGACAAGCTTGTACTGTTATCGGATATCGATGGATTATATACCGCAGACCCCCACACAAACCCGAACGCAGTATTAATTCCTTTAATTTCCAAAATTGACGACGAGATCATCGCCCTGGCCGGTGGCAGTGGAAGCAATCTGGGCACCGGAGGAATGGTGACCAAGCTGCAGGCCGCAAGAATCTGCATGCATTGCGGCTGTGATATGATTATTACAAACGGCAACAACCCATGCGTCATATACGACATCATTGACGGCAAACAAGTCGGAACTACTTTTTCGGAGAAATGATATGAACACAATGTTACAGGCTGCGAAAGCCGCTAAGTTTCAAGTATCTGCTTTAACAGAGCAGGAAAAGAATAACGCCCTACTGGCAATGGCTCAGGCTTTAGAGGCAAACAGCGCCAAAATCCTTGCCGCCAACGACCTGGATGTGAAAAACGCCCAGGGCTCCATTTCCGATGTTATGATTGACCGGTTGAAGCTAACCCCCGATCGTATCCGAGGCATGGCCCAGGGCATCCGGGATGTGGCCGCCCTGCCTGACCCTGTAGGGCATTTGCTCGATGAGCATGTCCGCTCCGACGGTCTGCGGATTCAAAAGATTTCCGTGCCTATTGGTGTAATTGCAATTATTTATGAGAGCCGCCCCAATGTGACCAGCGACGCTGCTGCGCTCGCATTGAAAAGCGGTAACGTATGTGTACTTCGTGGTGGTAAAGAGGCATTTCGCTCCGCAAACGCCATTGTAGAAGCTTTAAAAGAAGGCCTCCGCTCCGTTGGCATTACCGAAAACGCAGTAAACCTGGTACAGGACACCTCTCGTGCCAGCGCAACGGCACTTATGACCGCGCAGGGATATGTGGATATGCTCATTCCCAGAGGCGGCGCAGGTCTGATCAATGCCTGCGTGCAGCAGGCTACTGTTCCCTGTATTGCCACCGGCACCGGTATCTGCCACGTATATGTAGAAAAAACCGCAGACCAGGACATGGCTCTGTCGATCATCGAAAACGCCAAAACCAGTCGTCCCAGCGTATGCAACGCCCTGGAGGTGCTTTTGGTAGACCGCCAGATCGCCCAGGCGTTTTTACCTAAGGTGTACGAGCTGTTGGTAAGCAAACGCAAGGCTGCCGGAAAGATCCCTGTGGAGCTGCGCTTAGACGAAATCGCAGCTGATATCATTCCCGGCACACCAGCGGTTGAATCAGACTTTGATACAGAATTTTTGGATTACATCTTAGCTGTTAAATGCGTGGAAGATACCACCCAGGCAGTCATGCACATTGCCCAACATTCCACCGGGCACAGCGAAGCCATTGTCACCAGTTCTGGGGCTGCAAAGGCACAATTTACCGCCGGTGTGGACAGTGCAGCCGTATATGTCAACGCGTCTACCCGATTTACCGATGGCGGAGAATTTGGTCTGGGCTGTGAAATGGGTATCTCCACACAAAAGCTTCATGCCCGGGGTCCTATGGGGCTGCGTGAGCTGACCACCTACAAATACATCATTCTGGGCACCGGTCACATCAGATAGGAGGTTATCATGAAATACGGATTTATCGGCTGCGGCAATATGGGCGGCGCCATTGCCAAAGCATTAAGAAAAACAACGGATAGTATTCTCCTGTCCGATCCCTCCCCTGCCGCTGCGATTCTGGCTGCTGAATTGGGGTGTGGCATGGCGTCAAACGAAGATACTGTCAAAAATTGCAATCGTATATTCCTAGCTGTTAAGCCCCAGATCATGGAAACTGTTCTGAAGCCCCTGCAGAGCCTTCTGCAAGAGAAAAAGCCTTTGCTGATCACCATTGCTGCCGGTCTGGAAATTGCCAAAATCGAAGCTTTCGCATGCTGTCAGCTACCTGTGATCCGCATTATGCCCAACACCCCTGTGGCTGTCGGCAAAGGCATGATCACCTACTGCACCAACGATTTGGTAACCCAGGCAGATTTAGCAGATTTCTTACAGGATATGCAATATGCAGGCACATTGGATGCCATCGACGAAAAGCTCATTGATGCCGCCAGCGCTTTGGCAGGCTGCGGCCCTGCGTTCATGTATATGTTTGTGGAAGCCCTGGCTGACGGCGCAGTTGCTTGCGGTCTCCCCCGGAAAAACGCCCTTGAATATGCTGCGACCACCATGGCAGGGGCAGCGGAAATGGTTCTGACCTCCGGCGCACATCCCGGTGCACTGAAGGATGCGGTTTGCTCCCCCGGCGGCAGCACCATCGAGGGTGTAAAGATTCTGGAGGAAAGCGGTTTTCGTGGTGCGGTCATGGACTGCATTGTGGCTGCCTATAAACGCAGCATTGAATTAGGTAAATAGCTAAAACCTCCGGCTTGGCCGGAGGTTTTGACTATCCCTGCAATTCATTCAGGTCTAGGTCACGGTAAGGGTATTTGCGCTGCCAGCCATCTGCAGTCTTTTGGACGGTACAACGATGCTCCGACAGCAGACGAACGATGTCATATACATTGATCCAAATCTCACTATTGCACTCTTTCTGACTTTCATCAAACACAAGCTGCATACCAAAATGCAGGTGGACTGTTTCGATATTATCGGTATTTTCCTTATCGGAATATCCTGTGCGTCCCATGAAGCCGATCAAATCCCCGGGTTGCACGATATCTCCCTGCTCCAACCCTGCGGCAAATGGATGATCCTTTTGCAAGTGGGCGTAATAGTAGTACCGTTTAGAATCGAAGGATCGGATACCAATACGCCAGCCGCCATAACGATTCCAGCCCATGGCTTCCACCACACCGCCCTCAACAGCCACAATGGGCGTCCCCAATCCGCCCATCAAATCATTTCCCAGGTGCTTTCTTGAAAACCCAAAGCTGCGGCTGTTGCCGAAATCCGAGCAATGACTGTAGCCGTAGCCCGCTGCGATTGGAGAAAACGCCTTCAGACCGTAGGTGGGTTTCCACTGGCCGTCAATTTCTATGGCATAGTTTCCAAGCAAGCCGCCCAGCACCGCAGTATAGGCCTCATGATAATAGCTATAATACTTTTTAAGGTCTCCCAACAGCTCTTCCGGGGCACGATCCCCTTTTAACTCCTGCGCTGCTTTTTTAACAGCCGACAGTTGGCATTTACCTCCTGTTCTGCAGGCCGCAACAGATAAGATATCAATCCAGCTGATGTGCTTTTCCTGCTGGGCAGTGGAAATATCCACATCCATAGCATATTTTAAGGATTCGTATGGCACAGAAAATTCCACCCAGGAAATAGAGGCCGCTCTGACAGGAAGTACTAACAGCGATAAAATCATTAACAAAATCAAGATCCGCCGAATCACAACATCACCTCATAGGTTAGGTTGTCATACGGCGGATCAAGTATTCCATGTAATTATTTCAAATCCCGGCGGATCCCATCGGCAATGGCGTAAATATCTTCCATTTTCTGAATACCGGAGATTTTTTCTTTATAATAGTTTGCGTAAGCAACGCCACGCAGATACCAGGCAAAGTGCTTTCTGGCCTCCAGGCAGGCAATATGTTCTCCCTTGTCCTCATAAGCAAGTTCAAATTGCTGTACGGCCACATCCACTCGCTTGGCAAGGGGCGGTCTTTCCGGGATAGGCTGACCTTCCATAGCAGCTTTCACCTGCTGGAAAACCCATGGATTACCAAAGGTAGATCTTCCGATCATCAAACCGTCAGCCTTTGTCCAGTTCATACATTTTTTGGCAGAATCTGCATCGGTAATATCGCCGTTGGCAATCACAGGAATTGCGCATTGCTCCTTAACCTTACGGATATAATCCCAGTCTGCAACACCTGTATATAGCATACTGCGCGTGCGTCCGTGGACAGCCAGCATGGCAGCACCGCTGTCCTCCATGCGCTTGGTAAAGTCCAGCACATTAATGCTGCCCTTATCCCAACCCAAGCGGCATTTCACCGTCACAGGCACATCCACCGCTTTAACAACGGCCTTTACAATGGCCTGTGCCAGCTCCGGGGTGCGCATCAGACCGCAGCCATCACCGGAATTGGCAATTTTAGGCATAGGACAGCCCATGTTAATATCTATAAAATCACAGCCGGAGATCTCCAGCGCCAACCGGGCACCTTCTGCCATAATGGCAGGATCATTGCCAAAAATCTGAGCGCCGCAGATACTGTCTTCGTTTTTACGAAGCAAAGCAGCACTTTTTTTATCTTTATACACCAGTGCCCGGGAAGACACCATTTCCGTCACGGTAATGCCCGCTCCCAGCTGGGCACAAATTGTACGAAAGGCCCAATCTGTCACACCCGCCATGGGGGCCAGTGCCAGAGGATTTTTCACTTCAATATTTCCAATAAACATAGAGTTCTCTTTTCTATCTATTATTTACACAAGCACAGACAGCAGCCACGCCAATCCTGTTATGGCTGCACCGCCGCAAGCCCACACAGACCCATGAAGCAGCGACGGACGTTTCGCCGACGCATTGCTAACCAAGCGGGTCGCTTCCTTAAGCAGCTGATCATCGGTCACCGCAGGCGCTCCATCTTTCAAAATAAAAATAGCTTGCTCAAACATTTTTGTTTCCGGTGACTGCAACACGATCACCTGTCTAGAGATTCCTTTTACCATATACCACGCCTCCTATGGCAATAGTATTTCCTATGGTAAAATTTTCATACTTCCCTATTGTTCCTTAGGACGCTTATACCGCCCCCGGGGTTCCCACTCGGGCAAAGGCAGCCGCTGCATGGCGCCGAAAATGCGTTCTTTCAAATCCGGATATTTTGCGCTGAGTTCATAAACCAGTTCTTTGATTTCCTCCCGTTTGGTGTGCTTATCCACAGGGCAACGGTTGGTCAGCACAGGAAGGTTTTCACGGGTCACAAAGCTGTCTATGGTTCGTTCGTGGATATACAGCATAGGTCTGATCTGAATAATACCTGTCCTGTCCAGGTCAGTCACAGGCTGGAAGCAGCTGATACGCCCTTCATAGATCAAGGACATCACAAAAGTTTCCACCGCATCGTCATAATGGTGACCCAAAGCCAGCTTATTAAGCCCTCTGTCCAGCAGCGCCTGATTCAGCGCACCACGGCGCATTTTGGCGCACATGGAGCAAGGATTCTTTTCTTTGCGGTGATCGAAAATAATGGGGCCGATTTCCGTTTTAACAATGGTTAAAGGAACCTCCAGGCTGTCACAAAGCTTCTGGATACCGCTAAAGTCCATCCCCAGGCCCATATCAATCGTAATGGCCTCCAGGGTAAAGGGATTATGATTGTATTTTCTAAGTTCTGCCAAAAACACCAGCAGTGCCAAAGAATCCTTGCCGCCGGACACACCAACACCGATGCGATCATCGGCCTGGATCATATGATAGTCCTCCACGCAACGACGGACAAGGCCAATTAGTTTCTGCATATTGGATTTCCTCCAAAAAATATTCAAAATAGCAAGTGAGCATTTGCGAGGATTTAAGAGGATTTGTGAGAATTCGAAAGTTTATTTCAGTTTTCGCAAATTTTCTTTAAAAATGTGTTGACATTAATTTTTTAATGTGATATAAATTTCTAGCGTCTTGCAGACATTGTAACGCCTGCATATGAATTTGTCAAAATATTTTAACCTATTGGAGGAACGCATAATGTCCACTACTTTGCTGAAAAAGGAGACCCTGGAGCGCAAGTGGTATGTGGTTGACGCTGCCGGTAAGCCCCTGGGCCGTACCGCTGTCACCGTCGCTAACCTGCTGCGCGGCAAGCACAAGGTCGATTTCACCCCCAACGTTGACTGCGGTGACTATGTTATCGTCATCAACACCGACAAGGCTATTCTGACCGGCAAGAAGCTGGAGCAGAAGACCTACTACCGTGTATCCGGCTGGATCGGCGGTCTGAAGGAAACCAAGGCTCGCATCATGATGGAGAACCGCTCCGACTATGCTATGGAGCTGGCCGTCAAGGGCATGCTGCCCAAGAACGCTCTGGGCCGCAACAGCATGAGCCGTCTGCACCTGTACAAGGGCGAGGAGCATCCCCATGCTGCTCAGAAGCCCGAAGCCTGGACCCTGTGATTTTGGAGGTAAGTGATTATGTACGAAAGCGCAAAAAAGTATAACTACGGCACCGGCCGCCGTAAGTCCTCCGTTGCCCGTGTTCGTGTTTACGAGAACGGCACCGGTTCCATCATCATCAACGGCCGCGACATCGACGATTACTTCGGTCTGGAGACCCTGAAGCTGGTCGTTCGT
>JAZNHQ010000166.1:0-9879 GCA_045577035.1 Faecousia sp.
CCAAGTACACCCTGACCCTGGGTTATACCAACGGTCACCATGGCTATATTCCCTCTGCATACGCCTGGGAGTATACCTCTTACGAAACGGATATTACTGCTTTTGAACCGGGCACCGGTGAACAGTATCAGCAATGCTTCCTGGATATGCTGAATGCCTTGTATGCAGAATAAGGGGGGAGCGCATATGAAGAATAAAAAACTGAAATGGCTGATCCCCGTCTGCGCTGTGGCGGTAGCGGTGATCGTTGCCTTGGTGCTGGTTTTTGCGCTGGGCGGCAGTGACGGTGAAAAGACAGCGGCTCAGCAGGCGGAATTCAAGGTCTACTGGAATGTGGACGGTAAGGATTACCGTGCCCAGAAGTTGATTCGCTCCGAAAACGGAGAGGGTCATGTGTACATTACCTTTAGCGCAGACGGAGAGCAGATCCGTATGCCCGTGGCGGGCAGAACCCTGGCTCAGAAGATTGATGCCCTGGAAGTTATGGGTCTGGAGATCGACGAAAATGGCGTGGTCACCGATTGCTACCGTGTGGAGGATATGGACGGCAAGATCCTTGCCAACCGTTACTATGTGACCGCTGTGGACGGCAACAGGATCACCTGTAACTCTGCTCCTTCTTTGATGGGCTATGATGTGGTCTTTGAAATGACAGAGGAAACCGGCGTTTGGGATGTGGGTACGGAAGGTATTACCTGCGGCATACCCGGCAGCGTGAAGGTGGATGACCAGGTGATCGTGGTACAGGATCGGGAAGGCAATACCGAGACGGTGTATGTGATTTCCTATCAGGCACCTCCGGATATTTACTGGAATGTTGAACGCAAGTACGATTCCGTCACCAAAACTTCCACCCGTGAAATGGACGTAGCCGGCGGCTATTCCATTTTGCTGGCGGTGGGTGGCGAACAGGTCACGGTCAAGACCAGAGATTATTCCATCGTACAGGCCATGGATGCCATGGCGGCAAAATGCTTTGCGTTGGAGTTTGACGAAAACGGCATGGTGAGCAAGGTGACCCATGCAGGTTCTGCCTGCGGCGGCGGCAGCTGCGCCAGCTGGTACAGTGTGGATGAGTATGCGGATAATTATATCCGCACTACAAAACTCTCCACCGGTGCTACCTATAACGGCTATGTATCCAAGAATGTAATGGCTTATGATGTCAGTGGTCACGGCGACTTTGTTGGCCAGCCCACTACCATTCGCATGGGTGACACCGTACACTGCCTGCGGGATTCCGCGGGCCGGATCGTCATAGCTTTTGTAGTCGATCGCATTGTAGAATCCGAAATGTACTGGAATGTGGATCGCAAATGGGATGCCAGTACCGGTTTGACCACCCGTACTCCTGCTAAAGATGGCTGGTACTATATCAAGGTGGCTGTTGGCGGCAAGCAGATTACCGTCAAGACCCAGGATAAGGAGCATGTGCAGACCATTGATGCCCGCGCGGCCAAATGCTTCGGTCTAAAGCTGGATGGCGATGTGATCCAAAAGGTCTATCAGCCTGCGTCGGTGACCGGTGGCGGTACGTTTGCCAGCTGGTATGATGTGACGGAATTGGACGGCAAGAAGCTGACCTGTTACAAGATTTCTACAGGCGATACCAGAAAGGGTACCATGACCGCCGATTGTGAAATCTACAATGTCAGTACTTCTGCCAACATGGTGGGCGAGGTTACGCAAGTACAGGTGGGCGACCGAATCCATGCATTGAAGGATCGGGAGGGCAATATCTGTGTTATCTATGTGGTAAATCGTTTCTACAACTATCCCACCTACTATAATTTGAATCGTCAGTGGAACAGCACCACCAAAACCACCACCCGTACCAAGGATGCGGACGGTTATTATGTGTTTGAGATGGCCTACAATGGCAAAGTTGTGACCGTAAAGACCAAGAGCAAGAGCATTGCCAATGATATTGACTCTCAGGCTGCAAGATGCGTGGCTTTGAGCGTGTCCAATGGCATTGTTTATAAGGCGGTACACCCCTCTAACACCACTGCCTGCAAGGGCGGTCCTACCTCCAGCTATACCCATGTGACCAAGGTGACCAAGTATGGCTTCAATACCAAGAAGACGGAAAACGGCGTAGTCACCAAGACCTATCAGGAGACTTTTGCGCCCAATTGCAAGATCTATAATGTGAGTACCAATGTGATTAGTCACAAAGGCGAGGAAACCACGGTGCAGGTAGGAGATATGGTTCATTGTCTGAAAAATGGCAATGACCAGGTAGTACTGGTCTATGTGCTATCCCGCTATGAGAATCTGGGTGTTTACTACAACCTGGATCGCCAGTGGGATGATACAAACAAGACTACCACCCGCATTCCTGACGCCGATGGCAACTATGTGTTCCAAATGGCCCATGAGGGTCAGGAGGTGACTGTCAAGACTGCCAGCCTGGAAGTGGCCAATGCCATTGATTCTCAGGTCGCTAAGGTGCTGGGCATCAAGTTCGACAGCGATGGACTGGCAATTAAGGCGATCCACGCCCAGTACACTACTGCCTGCAGAGGCGGCATCGGTGTTAGCTATGCCAATGTGACAGCCATTGACGGCAACAAGGTTACTACCAACAAATCCGGCACCGTTACGACCTTTACCATGGCAGACGATGCCAATATCTTTGATGTCAGCGGCGATTATGTGGTCAACCGTGGCGAACGCACCACCCTGCGTGTGGGCGACTTTATCCATTGTCTGAAGGGTGCGGACGGCAAGACAAATTATATTTACTGCATGACCCGCGGCGTGGAGATCGTAGAAACCGAACATACCTGCCAGCATGTGACTGAGGATGTGCAGTGGTACGAATGGAATGGCAAGGGCGCATTTGCGGGCAGCGGCCACTATGTGCTGAATCAGGATGCTGAGCTGAGTGAATCGGTCACCGTCGCCCAGGACCAGGAGATCACCCTGTGCCTGAACGGTCACACCGTTACCAGCGATACCCGTATATTCAAGATCTACGGCAAGCTGAACATCTGCGACCATAAGGATGCCGATGGCAATTATCAGGGCAAGCTGACCAGCTGTTACTCTGATACCCTGGATGCCGACGGCAATGTGACCGCAAAGGCTTATGCTGCCATTGCGTACCTGTATAACAACAACGGCTGCAGTGAACTGAATATTTACGGCGGCAACTTTGAACATACCGGCTCTTTGACCGGCGGTGGTCTGGTGTACGTAGCCAATACAACGGACAACGAGAGCAACACCGCGGTGTTTAATCTCTATGACGGTGTGCTGACCGGTGGTAAGGCGACCTACGGTGGCGCAGTGTATGTCAGCAACCTGGGCGGCTTCGGCATGTATGGCGGCATCATTACCGATTGCTCCGCAAGCAAGGGTGGCGCGGTATACATGGATACCCCAAAGGGCGCGATCCTTATGGACGGCGGCACGATCCGCAACTGTACATCCAAGCAAACCGGTGCGGCAATCCAAACGAATAGCGGTACCATGGTCATGACCGGCGGTATCATTACCGGCAATACGGCCACCGGTTCCGGCGGCGGTATCAGTATGGATGGCGGTGAGCTGCTGATGCAGGGCGGTATTCTGGATGGCAATACAGGTAACGAGGGCGGCAACCTGCGTATTGCGAGATATGCTGCCGTGATTCTCAGCAATGATGCCAAGATTCAAAACGGCAGCGCTACCAACGGCGGTAACATTACCATGTTCGGCAAGCTGACGGTTATGGATAACGTGCAGATCACCGGCGGCAAAGCTACCGGTCGGGGCAGCGCTATCAGTGTTTTCTCCAACTATGATGATGCTGTGGTGCGGCTGAATGTGCTGGGCGGTAATATTGAAGGCAGCATCCGTCTGGATAGCAATAAGGCTGTATCTGTAGATGTATACCTGCTGAGCGGCAGTGTGGATACGCTCAAGGTATTTAATAATGCCAACGCGACTGTTGTGCCTCGGGTGCATGTAGGCGGCACGGTTACCATTAAAGAAATCAACCTGAGTGCGGGAAAAACCATCAATGTGGAAGATCCGCTGGAGGATACTGCTTCCATCGGTGTTTCCATGGCCGATCCGAGCCAGCCCTTTACCACCATTACCGATCCTGGCGATGCAGCTTGCTTCCATGCTGTAGAGGATACGCTCTACCGTGTGGAAAATGTGGACAAAGAGTTGTATTTGGTTTCTATTCTGGAAACCCATACCCACTGTGTCTGCGGCGGTCACCTGACCGATGCCAATGTGGGCAGCCACACCGAATGTGACGGCACTGTGGAATGGACACCCTGGGACGGCACCACGGCTATGGAAAATGGCGGACATTACTATCTGTACGATACTGACGGTGACGGAAAGATCACGATCAGCGAGCAAAATACTCTCGCTGCCAATGCCGAGATCAGCATTTGCTTAAACGGTGTGACACTGGAAAGTAGCTCTGCGCGTATTTTCCAGGTCAATGGTGGTTCTGAATTGACCGTGCTGAGCATCTGTGACTGCCACGAAGAAAGTCAGTGGGGCGGCCTGTATAGTACCGGCGGCGGTACTGCACCTCTAATCCACTCCTATACCAATGGCCGCGGAAATGTGCAGATCGATATTTACGGCGGCAACTTCCAGTCTGTGGAGGAGGAACCCACTTGTGGAGATCAGGCGGGTCTGATTCGCCTGGGCAACACCGGAACGGCTGCTTTGGGACAACAATTCCACGGCACGCTGAACATCTATGACGGTAACTTCTCCGGCGGCTCCGGTAAGGATGGCGGCAACCTGTTTATCAGCGCTGGCTGCAGCTTTAATCTGTATGGTGGCTCCTTTACTGGCGGCTATGCCAGTGTGAATGGCGGTAATATCTACATCAATGATGGCGCACAGGTCTACATGACCGGCTCTATTCAGATCACCGATTCCACAGGCGGCAATTTGTTCCTAAAGAAATCTGCTGTCTTGACCATCGGCGATTTGGCAGACACATCATGTATCTATATCACCATGGATGAGCCTGGTCAGTTTGCGACAATCACGGACTCCAATGACGCAGCCTGCTTCTATAGTGACGATGCAGCATATATCGTGGTCAACCAGGAGGGTGTGCTGTCTTTGCAGGCAGAGACTGTTGGCGTAACCCATACCCACTGTCTGTGTAACGGCACGGCCGTTGGTATGGGAAGTCACACCTGTGCTGACGATACCCAGTGGCAGGAATGGACAGATCCCAATGCACTGCCCACGACCTCCGGCAACTATTACTTGTGTGTGGATGTGACCTTGAGCGCCATGTTCGAAATGAAGGGTAAGCTGGATCTGCGGATCTGCTTGAACAGCCACACCATTACCGGCCCCGGCGGTGGTAAGCGTGCCTTCCTGCTGCGGGATGCGGATCTGCACATTACCGATTGCCAGGGTACCGGCAAGATCACCAACGAGGCAACCAGTTCTCTGAACGGCGGTCTGATCTACCAGTACAGCGGCAGCAGCTGTAATGACTACAACAACTCTGTGAACCTGTACGGTGGTACGTTGACCACCACGGGTACTGCAAAGAGTGCCGGCGTGCTCTATCTGGGTAATAATACAAACAAGCCTTATTATGCTACCTTCAATCTGTACGGCGGCACTATTACCGGCGGCAAGACCACCAGTATGGGCGGTAATATTACCATGACCAACGGCAGTATACTCAATGTATATGGCGGCACCATTTCCGGTGGCGAAGCCGGTGGTTCTGGTGGTAATATTTCGCAAAACGGCGATGCAGGCATAATCTGTCTGCTGGGCGGTACCATTACCGGCGGAACATCCGCAACCAGCGGCAATGATGTATATGTGAGTGAAGCCGTGATGCTGGGCGGACAGGTCAAGATCGGTGAGATGTTCCTGGAGGATGCCCATGCGGTAGAAATCAGCGGCGAACTGCCGCTGACAGGTGAGGCGTCTGTAGGTATCAAAAAGAGTACCGCAGGGCTGTTCGCCACCAATGTGGCAGATGAAACTGTGGCAAAATTCTTCAAGCAGGTAGGTACTGCCTGGAATGTGGAATACGATACCACGGAAAAGACCCTGTCCTTTGCAGAATAAACCCAAGACCACCGGCTTAGCCGGTGGTCTTGACTTTTGCTGATGTGAGGTTATACTAAAACATAACAGATGAACAAATGTGAGGAAACCTTATGCACATTGCGTTTAGGAGAATTGCTCCCCGGCAGGGACACCAGGCAGGGTGGAAGCTGCTGGAAAGGCTCTATACAGAGCATGTGGGCGGACAAATGCCCGCGGTGCTGGTGACGGAACGGGGAAAGCCCTATTTTAAAGGATCAAATCTGCATTTTTCCATCAGCCATAGCAAACACCATGTATTTTGCGTGCTCAGCCACACCAATGTGGGTATAGATGCTGAGGAAATGGATCGGGAAATTGATTTGCAGCTGGCGCAAAAAATTTTGTCGCCTGCAGAAAAAGTCCGTTATGAAGCCTGTGAGGATAAGCGTGCTGCACTGCTAAAGCTGTGGGTACTGAAAGAGGCGGCTGCCAAGCTGTCCGGGGAAGGCCTGAAAGGCTACCCCAACCATACGGACTTTGACCCCAACGACCCCAGAGTGAAAATTATAGCGGGCTGCTATGTAGCAATATTAGAGCAAATGCAAAATTGAAAATGAAAAATGCCAAATGAAGGTGTCGCCAAAGGCGACTATTTGAAATTATTTGCGAAGCAAATACCTTCAATTTGCATTCTGCATTTTGCATTTCGTGTGTGGGAACGATAAATTGGAAGGGAGAAAGTTATGTTATTTGATACCCATGCCCATATGGATGACCGGGCATTTCATACAGATCGGGAGGAACTGATCGCCGGGTTGCCGGGAAAGGGTGTTGGCCTGGTGATGAATCCCGGCTGCAGCCTGGAATCCTCCCGCAATGCTGTGGCGCTGGCCAATCAATTCGATCATGTTTATGCCGCAGTAGGCTCTCACCCGGATGTGGCATCAGAGGTCAATGACACTGTACTGGATGAATACAGAAAGTTATGTAAACTTAATGCCAAGGTAAAGGCCATCGGCGAGATCGGTATTGACTACCATTACGAGGACATTCCTCGCCAGATCCAGCTGCGTGCGTTCCGGATGCAGATGGAGCTGGCAGGGGAGTTGGGACTGCCTGTGATCGTCCATGAGCGGGAGGCCCATGAGGACGGTATGGCGGTGGTACGGGAATTTCCCAATGTGACCGGCGTATTCCATTGCTATTCCGGCTCTGCGGAAATGGCAAAGCAGCTGGTGGATAAGGGCTGGTATATTGGCTTTACCGGTGTGCTGACCTTTAAGAATGCCCGCAAGGCCATCGAAACCGCCCAAGCGATCCCCTTGGAGCGCATTGTACTGGAAACCGACTGCCCCTATATGGCACCGGAGCCTTTCCGTGGCAAACGCAATGACCCGGGGTATATTTACCGCATGGCAGAAAAACTGGCAGAAATTCGCGGCCTGTCCGTAGAGGAGGTCCAGGCTATTACCACCGAAAACGGCAAACAGCTTTATCGCATATAAAAATAGGCAGCATATTTGCTGCCTATTTTTTGATTTCTTGTTCCTGGCGGCGGAGGATGCCGACGATCAGATCCACAAAGCCCCAGATGGGCGGCTCTAACCATTTGTCATAAAGAATACACATATACAAGGCCTGATGCCAGTTTTGCAGCGGCACATAGCAAATATCCGGACGGGGCACAATGCATTGATTAGGAATGACACAGATGCCCACACCTGCCGCCACCAGCTCCAAAGCGGATTGGGCGGTGTTGACCGAGCAAACAATGCGTTCTTTGGTGGGGGTACCGCTGGCCCATTGACCGAAGCTGTTTTCCAGATTGGAATTAAACACCACCTGGGGTTCCATGGTAATATGACGGGGCAGCAAAACGCCGCTTTCAGCCAAGGGGTGGTTTACGGACACCGCCACGGAAAAGTCTCGCTGTCCCAGTTTGCGGAAATGCAGACTGCGGTCGCGGTTGGTGGTGTCTACAATGGCCATGTCCAGCTTTTCCTGCTGCACCATGTCCATTAACTCCTCGGAAGAGCTTTCAATGATCCGGAAACGAATGCGCTCGTTTTGTTTGGCGTAGGCCACGATCTGCTGGGCTACCGTACCGCTTAATGTGCCGGACACTACGCCCATACGGATGATCACCGGTGCGCTGACTTTACTGTCACGCAGGGTCATGGAGGCGGTGTTCAGCTCCTGCAGGGCGGCATCCACCTTTTCCCGGAAATACCGTCCCTCTTCGGTCAGACGGATATTTCTGCCTACCTTTTCAAAAAGTGCCACATCGCCCAGTTCGCTTTCCAAATTGTGAATGGCCGCACTTAAGGAAGGCTGGGAGATTCCCAACCGTGCCGCTGCCAAGGTATAATGCTCCACCTGCGCCAATACAGAAAAATACCGTAAATAGTTGTAGTTCATAGAATACCTCGTTTGTAAATTCAAATTTTCCTCTTTGCCTCCCCAACAGGGGAGGTGCCCCGGAGGGGCGGAGGGGTGTTGTCGAAAACCGCATAAACGTTGGCTTTTCACCCCTCAGTCGCTTCGCGACAGCTCCCCTACAAGGGGAGCCTTCAGAACGATAAATGGGAATTTGAAAAACTTATAGATAGAAACTATGAATAATATATCATAACTATATTGTTTTTCGCAAGAAAAATTTGTATAATTCCCAAGGATTCAAGAAAAGCCCCTTGACAAGCCGGTTTTTGCAGGCGTTTTTGGAAAAATCGGGCAATCAAGGATTGCGTTTCATAGAAAAGTATGATATGATTTAATTTGCGGAAGGCCGCAGAAATCAAATACTTTACACAACCAAAGGAGTATCCCACCATGGGCTTTACATACAAGGGCCTCACCGCCCAACACAGCCGCCACATCGTAACCGAAGAAGAAGTGAATCGCCAGCTGCAGCGTCTGCAGCAGCAGACCCCCCGGATCGCTGTGATTACCGACCGTCCTGCCCAGCTGGGCGACGAGGTAGTGCTGGACTACGCCGGCTTCTGCGATGGCGAGCAGTTCCAGGGCGGCACCGCCGAGCGCCAGACCTTGGTGCTGGGCAGCGGAATGTTTATCCCCGGCTTCGAAGAGCAGCTGGTCGATAAGGTCGTAGAAGAGAAGGTCTCCGTGAAGGTCACCTTCCCCACCGAGTACCACGCCCCCGTGCTTGCCGGCAAGGAAGCGGAGTTCAAATGCGTGATCCATGAGATCCGCGTCAAGACCCCCTACGAGCTGGACGACACCTTTGCCAAAGAGGTGGGCGGCTGCGATACCCTGGATGAAATGTGTCAGAAGCTGCAGCAGAGTATGCAGGAATATGCTGACGAGCGGGGCGAAATGGATCTGCAGGACAGACTGCTTCGCCAGGCTTGCGAGACTCTGGAGTTCCCCATTTCTGAGGATGATCTGAAAGCTGCGGTGGATGATCAGATCCGCAACCTGGAGGCACAGCTTGCTCACCAGGGTCTGAATCTGGAAATGTACTGCCAGTTTATGAGCACTGACGAAAATAAGCTTCGTGAGGAGGCCGAGCCTGCCGCCATTGCCACCATCAAGGCAAGAGCCGTGGTGGACGAGGTGGTGCAGCTGGAGGGCCTGGAGGCCACCAAGGAAGAGATCGCTCAGGCGCTGGCCGTGATCTGCCGTCAGAACGGCTTGACCATGGAGCAGATGAAGGAGCATTACGACGCTGCCTTCGAGCAGGCAGTCATCAATAGCGTACTCACCAGCAAGGTTATGCGTCTGATCCGTGACGCAGCCATTGTTGAAGAGATATAAAAACATTAATAATGGACAGGGGACGGTTCTGTGTCCTCTGCGGACATAGAACAAGTCGGATCGTAGCCATGTCGTTCT
>JAZNHQ010000167.1:0-4390 GCA_045577035.1 Faecousia sp.
GGCGTCCTCGACGGTCCGCAATTACGCACTGCGGTAACGGACCGTCCGGGAGGCCGGTCCCTACAACGCATCGAAATAACAGAGCGATAAATTGGAATTTGTCCGGCTGTGTAAGGGTCCGGACAATCAAAATTTGGTGCAATCTGTCTGAAAAGTAAATATTATGTAAACTGGTGGGAGAATGATTGTAAAAAAAGTCGTATTATGTCGGTAATTTATAGAAAAAGCACTTGCAATTTGTGAACAATATATGTATAATATATCATGTATCGATATAGGGGGTTCTGCGCCCTTTTTTGGACGTGGAATCTGACCTGAGTAAACGGCACAGCCTTATTTCTTCCGTTCAATGACATATTTATGTGTCGTTTACTCCGCAATCCGATGTAAACAGCGAATGCTGTCTGCATATATGTCATTGAAAATTTTGAATAAGGAGGAAATACATACAATGACTAACACTAAGAAGACCAAGCGTGCACTGCTGGGCTCCGTGATCGCTCTGATCCTGTGCCTGAGCATGCTGGTTGGCACCACCTTTGCGTGGTTCACCGATTCTGTCGTCAGCGGCAAGAATCACATCGTTGCCGGTAACCTGGACATCGAGCTGGAGTACCTGGTAGACGGCGACTGGGTGGCAGTTGACGAGTCCACCAATATCTTTGGTAACTCCCTGTGGGAGCCCGGCCACACTGAGGTCGTTGCTCTGAGAGTTGCTAACGTAGGCTCTCTGGCACTGAAGTACCAGATGGGCATCAACGTGATCGAAGAGATCACCTCCATCAATGTTGCCGGCGAGGAGCTGAAGCTGTCCGACTACATTGAGTTCGGCATCGTTGACGGCCAGTACACTGACCGCACCGCTGCCCGCGCTGCTGTGACCAACGCTACCAAGATTAGCGAAGGCTACACTGTGGACGAAGAGCTGTCCCTGCTGCCCGGCGAGTCCGAGGAGATCACCCTGGTGGTCTACATGCCCGAGACCGTTGGCAACGAGGCTAACCACCTGACCGGCGAAGTCGCTCCCGAGATCTGGCTGGGCATCAACCTGATGGCTACTCAGCTGATGCACGAGGAAGACTCCTTCGGCAACGACTACGACAAGGACGCTTTCTTTGCTTTCGTTTCTCAGAAGGCTCCCGTGACTGTTCCTCTGACCGATCTGAACACCCTGCAGCTGACCGGCGAAGAGGTGGAGCTGGATGTTGCTTACTCCTTCAAGACCACTCAGTCTTACGAGGAAGCTACTCAGAACGCCTACGCCAAGCATCATGCTGACTTTGTTGTGAGCTTCGACAAGGATGTTGCTGCTGAGTCCGTCGTTCTGGGCGGCCAGTACGACAGCTGGAGCTCCGAGTGGGTCGCTTTCAAGATCCCCATGGCTGTCGCTGCCAACGAGGAAGTTCGTCTGCTGGGCACTGCCGGCATCAACATGAACTACGAAGAGCTGTGCCTGCTGGTTAAGGAATTCCTGTGCGGCGCTGCTAACCTGGACACCGCTAACAACGGCACTACCATGACCGTTGAGCTGCGTCTGTACGAGGTCGAAGAGCCCTCTGCTGAGAACGGTAACTCCTGGAATGTGGAGACCGGCGCTTACCAGACCTTCGGTGTCTACAAGTACACCTTCGGCAATCCTTCCACTGTTCCCACCGCTACTGTTTACGAGAATCCCGCTTTCGTCGGCACTGATCTGACTTGGGATGCCAGCAGCCCCGTGGCTGATGTGCAGCTGGAGTCTGCTTACACCTTCAATGCCAACGAAACCGATCCCGCTGAGTATGCTGACTGGGATGCTGATTTCTATGTTTCCATCGACCGTGACATCGCTGACGGTCAGCTGATCCTGGCTGGTCAGTATGATGCTTGGAGCGATGGCTGGATCGGCTTTGCTGCTCCTGCTACCGCTGCTAACACTCCCGTGGCCCTGCTGGCTTCCGCCGGTGTTGAGCCCACTTACTGGGAAGTTTGCAACATCATCGAGACCTTCAACTGCGGTGTTGCTGATGTGAGCGACGCTCTGGCTGGTGCTACCATCACTGTGCAGCTGGTTCTGACCAACGGCACTGAGACTGTTGTAGTTTCCACCAACAGCTACACTTTCTAATATCGTATGATTTCCTCCACCCCACTCCCCATCCGGGGAGTGGGGCGGTTGGGCGTTTAGAGGACTGTGCCAAAATATGGGTTTTGGCAAGGAAAATGAGGTTATTACCGCGGTGAACAAAGCCTATGAGCCTTGATTCGTGGGTTTTGCTCACCGCAGTAATGATGTGCGGGGGCTTTCGCCCCATTTTCAGAAGGAAAAACTGTAAACGATAGGAGGAATCCCTATGCAAAACAGCACGAAGATCGCTGTCCGGGTATTGGCGGCGGTCATGGCACTGGTTTTGGTGCTTGGTCTTGTGGCTATGGCTGCCAATGCCCAGGAAGACGGCGCGGTTTGCGCTATGTCTGCCGAAGGCCTTGTGACAAGCTACGAAAGCCTGGATGCAGCTTTGGAAGCTGCTGACGAAACTGTTACTTACTATCAGCTGGCCGGGGATGTAACCGGCGGCACCATTGACCAGGATATTCTGTTGGATCTGAACGGTCATAATGTGAGCGAAGTAACCGTGAATGCGGGCGTGACGGTCCGTCTGATGGACTCCGCCAACGATGGCTATGATGCCAGCAAGTGCGGCAGCTTCAGAGGAACCATCAATGGAACCGTAGAGCAGCTGGTCAAGACCACCTCAGAAGAAGTTGGTGAGGTCAAGTCCTACCTGGTCATTAACCAGGATGGCGTTTACTCTGCTCACCGCTACTATGCCGGTATTACCAAGATCAACCTGGTGCCCGGAAGCGTAGCCCTGGGTTATAAGGCGGAGTATTACGCTGACGAAGTGATCAATGAAATGGTCACCGGCTACGGCTATGAGCTGTGGGTCAACGAGCTGAATCCTGTTCAGCGCGTGAAAGAGGGCAATATTACCGATCACGAGCTGACCCTGCGCCTGAAGAATATTCTTGTGGAAGGCAATGACACGCTCAGCAATTTTGGCGTCAGCGCCAACATTCAAGGCAGAGCCTTCATTAATTTCAGTGTAGGCAAAGCATCCGGCGCAGACCACAGCACCACCTTGCAGGCAGCTGTGGAGGCTGTGAATGCCTCTTTGGGCCAGGATCGCAGCGCATATAACAAGGATCAGATCCAGTCTGTTCGTGATCTGATCAACAAGTTTAACAGCTATATGAATACCTGGGAACAGGAATACATCTTCACCGAGGAAAAGTTCGTCGCTGTAGAAAATGTTTCTGCTACCTATGGTGATGCTCTGAACCTGGGTCAAGTGTTTACCGCTGTGGAGGGCGTGACCATTGGTGAGAATGTGACCGTTACCGTGAACGGTGAAGCAATTGAAGTGGCTGACAACTGGGCAGACACTGCTCTGAGCCTGAACGCAGGCGAAGCTGTGATCACCATCACCGATAACGAGCGCTGCTGGACCGCGGCCAATACTGTAGCAGTTGCAAAGGCGGATCCCACCTATACCATCCCCACCGGCCTGACTGCTGAGGTCGGTCAGACCCTGGCTGATATCATTCTGCCCGAGAACTTTGCATGGGTGAATTCCAACCAGACCATTGATACCATCGGTGTCCATGCCTATGATGCAATCTACGATCTGGACGACAGCAACTACAACACCGCTGAGGTATCTGTGAATGTGACTGTCAAGGATCATACTATCATTGAAAAGCCCGTACCTACTGCCGGTTATCCGGAGGGCCAGGTCTTTACTTTGGGCGAACTGTTTGAAGCGGCGGACGGTTATGAGATCGATTCTGCCAGGGTCACCGCTACTGTGAATGATGAGGAATTGAGCGTCAATACCTCTGATTGGACCGCAACCGAGATCTGCCTGGAGAAGGCCGGTGTTTATGAGGTAGAGATCTTCGGCGGTGAGTACTGCCTGGGTGCTTCCATATCTTTGACTGTGGAAGCAAAGCAGGATAAGTTTGTTGCCAAGACTGTAGACCCCGTTGTGTTTGGCGACAGCCTGACCTTGGGTGATCTGTTTGAGGGTACAGGAATCAACTCCAAGGTTACCTATACGGTCAACGGACAAACATATACGATTATTCCCAACCCCACCACCGCTAATAAGTGGGCGGCAACGGAGATCACCTTTGATGCTGTGGGAACCTACGAGATTACCATTGTAGAGAGCATTCTTTGCAATGTGGCTACCAATACCGTGACTGTGGTCAAGGCAGAGTCTAGCGTGGTGACTGCACCTACTGCTAATGAGCTGACCTATACCGGTAATGCTCAGGCACTGGTCAATGAGGGTCAGGCAACCGGTGGCAAGCTGGTTTACAAGCTGGGCGATGGCGAGTATAGCGA
>JAZNHQ010000168.1:0-4696 GCA_045577035.1 Faecousia sp.
GGTCCCTACAAGGGTGTACGATAAATTGGAATTTCTACTTGCAATATTTATCATTCTATACTACAATAAGAGGGTCAAGGGTGTGGCGTTTGCCGCACCAAATACATATTTAGGAGGATATACCATGTTTTGTGCAAAATGTGGCACCCCGTACTCTGACGAGGGTAAATTCTGCCCCGCCTGCGGTACGCCCAATGCTTCCGCTGCCCAGCCTGTAGAGCCTGTGCAGCCTGTAGAGCCTGTAGCTCCCGTACAGCCCGAGCAGCCTGTTTATCAGCAGCCTGTCTATGAGCAGCCCGTCTATGAACAGCCTGTTTACCAGGCTCCTGTTCAGCAGCCCGTTCAGATCCAGAACGCAACTCCCTATCAGAAGAAGATGGCTCTGGCCATTGTTCTGATCTCCATTTTCGCATTGATCGTTGGCTTTATGCACACCTTCTGCCTGGTGGATGTTCCCATGAGCGTGGATGTGGAGCTGGATTTGGGCAGTCTGGTAGGCAATGCCTTGGACAGCTCTTTCGGCGATTACGACGATTATTATGACTACGACTACGATGACTATGGCAGCGGCTACGCCAGCTTGATGCCGTCGGCTACCCCTTCCATGGAGTTTGACGGCTCTGTGGGCAACATTTATGTGTCTCCCGCCATTTTGTCTGAGGCCTTTGACCTGGTGGATTCCACCGGTATGATCGATGCTTCCTTCACCGCAGGCTATATTGGCATCATCGTATTTGGCGTTATCAACCTGCTGATCGCAGCTGTTGGTATTCTGTACTACCTGCGTGCAAGAAACAATATGCCTATGTATGACAAGCTTTGCGGCAGCTTCATCAAGGCTAAGAGCCCTGCCATGATCCTGGGTCTGCTGGGTGTGGTTGGCTGCCTGCTGCAGATCGTGCTCATGTGGTTCACCGGCTTCGAGTACGGTGCCATGGGTCAGTCCCTGGGCGTATCTGTGGGCGTGCATTGGATCACCTGGGTGGCACTGATCATCTACGGCGCTCTGGCAGGCTCTCAGCTGCTGGCTATCAAGAGCGAAGAAGCGTAATAGAGAGCTTTTTGTAGGGAACGGCCTGTGTGCCGTTCCCTTTTTATATCTATTAGAAAAAGGGCAAGCACTTGGTGCTTGCCCTTTGATAATTATGCGTTGTAAATGGCTGCGCAGGCCAGCTTGGTCATGTAGCAGTCCAGCTTGCTGACGATCTCCATGGGAGCGTGCATGCTCAGAACGGGCACGCCTGCGTCCACAGTGACGATGTTGCGGTTTGCCATGTAGGCAGCCACGGTGCCGCCGCCGCCCTGGTCGACCTTGCCCATGGTGGCGATCTGCCAGATCACGCCTGCATTGTTCAGTGCAGTGCGTACATGGCCCATAGCCTCTGCGGAAGCGTCGCTGGCGCCGCTTTTGCCACGGGCACCGGTGTACTTGCAGATGGCCACGCCGTAGTTGACCTGGCTGTTGTTGCGCTTGTCGCAGGTCTCGGCAAAGTTGGGATCATAGGCGTTGGACACGTCTGCGCTCAGGCAGAAGGAATTGGCAAAACAGGTGGTCAGCGTCACACCCTGGGTATCGCACAGCAGCTCCATAAAATACTCAAAGGCCTGGCTTAACATACCGGTGACACCCACAGAGCCGATCTCTTCCTTGTCAGCCAGGATGCACACGGCGGTCTTGGCGGGGACAGTCAGCTCAAACAGGGACTCCATCTCGGCGTAAGCGCACACACGGTCGTCGTGACCGTAGGCCGCCAGCAGGCTGCGATCCAGACCCAGCTCACGGCAGCGGCCTGCGGGAACGATGGTCAGCTCAGCGGAAGCGAAATCGCTTTCGATCATGCCGTACTTTTCGTTCAGCAGCTTCATCACATGCAGCTTCACCAGGTCAGCACCCTCGCCCTCCAAAGGCTCGGAACCCATGATCACATTCAGTTGCTCGCCAACGATACCCTCGGCCAGGGTCTTCTTCATCTGGTCTGCAGCCAGGTGGGGCAGCAGGTCAGAGATCATCAGAATGGGATCGCTGTCGTCCTCGCCGATGACCACATCCACCACAGAGCCGTCCTTGCGGTACACAGCACCGTGCAGAGCCAGAGGCACAGCGGCCCACTGATACTTCTTGATGCCGCCGTAGTAATGGGTCTTCACATAGGCGATCTCAGAATCCTCGTACAGGGGATTGGGCTTCAGATCCAGACGGGGGGAGTCCACATGGGCGGCGCAGATGTTTGCGCCCTCAGCCAGGGACTTTTCGCCCATAACAGCCAGCAGAATGGACTTTCCGCGGTTGTTCATATATACCCGGTCGCCGGGCTTCAGCTCCATGCCGGGAACCAAAGGCTTAAAGCCCTGCTTCTCGGCCTCCTGCACAGCCCAAGCGGTTGCTTCCCGCTCGGTCTTGGCAGCATCCATAAATGCGCTGTAGCGACGGCAGTAGTCCTCCATTTCCTGCTTCTGCTGAGCAGTCAGCTTGGCATAGCCGTTCTGGGGCTTCATTAAAATAGATTCACGCAGTTCGTCGATATTCATACAAAAACCTCCTCAGTTCAAATTTCAATTTATCGCTCTGTTATTTCGATGCGTTGTAGGGACCGGCCTCCCGGACGGTCCGTTACCGCAGTGCGTAATTGCGGACCGTCGAGGACGCCGGTCCCTACAAAGGGTGTGCGATAAATACGAATTTATATTACTCTTATATTATACCAATTTCCTGTAAAAACGCAAGGCATTTGCCTTCGAAATCCTCCTTTGTGCCGTTATTTTCCAAGGTATAGTCACAAAGGGCGGAAAATTCTTCGTTGCTTTTCTGAGCGGCAATACGATTTCGGGCATATTCTTCCGATATGCCGTCCCTGGCCATAAGCCGCTTGACCCGATCTTCCACCGGGGCAGTGACCGCCACTGTTAGTTTACATAACTCCGCCAAGCCGCCCTCAAACAGCGCAAAGGCATCAATCGCCACTGTAGGGGCATTCTTGACCTTATGCAATCGGTCTATAACCTCCGCCTTCACTGCCCCGTGGGTAATGCGGTTCAGATCGGCAAGTGCCTGGGCATCAGCAAACACAATGCTTCCCAGCTTTTTTCGGTTCAAAACCCCATCTTCCACCGTGCCGGGGAAACGGCTTTCGATTTGCGCCAGTAAAGCAGCATCGGTTTTCAGCAATTCATGGTAAATGGCATCGCAGTCCAGCACCAAGCCACCCTGCTTTTTGATCAGCTCCAAAAGGGTGGTCTTGCCGCCGCCGGAGCCGCCGGTAATGCCGATGATCATAACCATTCCTCCGCGTTGACACTTTGGAATCCGGCTGCCTTGTTCAGACGGTTCTGCACCGCCCGGGCAATGCCGCCGCCCTGGGGACAGCGGGCGTATACCTTGGTAATGCCCGGCTGATCCAGCTGCCGCAGTGCTGCAAACAAGCCTGCAGATAGGGTCTTGGGGTCGGCTTCGCTGCCGTAGGACAGGGGATTGCAGCCTTCATATAGAGCCAGTTCTTCTTCAAAACACAGTACCCGCTGAGCCGGTTCATAATGGTCACGGATATATTTTGCGGCTTTTTCCCGGCTGCCGGTGACGATGATCACCTGGCATTGGGGGGCGTAGTGCCGGTATTTCATGCCCGGCGCTTTCACCACTTCATCCTGGGCAACGCTGGCGGTGACCGCCTTGTCCACGGTCACTTGTCCCAGAATGCTTTCCAGCTGCTCCAGGGTGATTCCGCCGGGGCGAAGCAGACGGGGCGTATCCTCAGTCAGATCCACAATGGTGGATTCCACACCCACCCGGCAGCTGCCGCCGTCCACGATCAAGGGAAGCTTGCCCGCATGGTCGTGGTATACATGCTGTGCGGTGGTGGTGGAGGGCTTGCCGGACAGGTTGGCAGAGGGTGCGGCAATGGGCACGCCGGACAGACGGATAATATCCCGGGTCACGGTGCAGTCCGGGCAGCGCACCGCCACTGTGGACAGATTTGCGGTGGTTGCCTTGGGAACAATGTCCCGGGCAGGCAGCACCATGGTCAGCGGGCCGGGCCAAAAGGCCTGCGCCAAGGCGTAGGCACTTTGGGGGATACTATGGCAAAACCGCTCCATATCCTGGGCATCGGCCACATGGAGGATCAGCGGATTGTCCTGAGGACGACCCTTGGCCAGGAAAATCTTGGCAACTGCGGCTTCGTCCAGTCCGTTTGCGCCCAAACCGTATACGGTCTCCGTAGGAATGGCCACCAGCTGACCCTCTTTTATATAGTTTGCTGCAATTTGTGCAACACCCGGCATATCCGCCGCCATAATTACAGTTTCCATAGTTTCACCTCCAAGAATGTTAGTGATATATCGCTGTGATGAAAAAGAGAGCAGCATGCGCTGCTCTCTTTTCATTACACGGTCGGTTGATTTGCAGCTTCGATGATCTGCACGAACTCCTCAGGCACCAGGGAGGCGCCGCCGATCAGGCCGCCGTCGATGTCAGGCTGAGCCAGCAGCTCGAATGCATTCTTTTCGTTCATGGAGCCGCCGTAGAGAATGGAGATGGCGCGGGCGTTCTTGGAGCTGTACAGCTTGCGAACCACAGCGCGGATGCTCTCACAGACTTCTTCAGCCTGCTCGGGGGTAGCGGTACGGCCGGTGCCGATGGCCCAGATGGGCTCGTAGGCGATGACCACCTTGCGGATCTTGTCCTCGGACACGCCAGCCA
>JAZNHQ010000169.1:0-4268 GCA_045577035.1 Faecousia sp.
GGCGGTTGCGGAGCTTTCCGGCATGGGAATTGAAGTGGTCATGCTCACTGGAGATAACGCCAGAACGGCGGAAGCAATCCGTCGTCAGGTGGGGGTTGATCGGGTTGTGGCAGAGGTATTCCCCCAGGATAAGGAGCAGGAGATCCGTTGTTTGCAAAACGAGGGCAAAAAGGTAGCTATGGTAGGTGACGGCATCAATGATGCACCGGCTCTGGCACGAGCCGATGTGGGCATTGCCATCGGCGCAGGCACAGATACCGCCATGGAATCGGCGGACATCGTTCTCATGAAGAGTGATCTGCTGGATGTGGTTACTGCCATCCAGCTGAGCAAGGCAACCATCCGCAACATCAAGCAAAATCTGTTCTGGGCATTTATCTATAACATCATTGGTATTCCTGTAGCAGCGGGCTTGTTCTTCATCCCCTTTGCGTTGAAGCTGAGTCCTATGATCGGAGCCTTTGCCATGAGCTTCAGCTCCGTATTTGTGGTCACCAATGCCCTGCGTCTGCGGTGGTTTAAGCCAAAGCATAATAAGACAATCAGCCACACCGATGCTGTGTCATCGGTAAAATCGGAAGGAGAAAACACTATGGAAAAGACTTTGAAAATTGAAGGCATGATGTGCAATCACTGTGTCATGCATGTGCAGAAGGCGCTTGCTGCCATTCCCGGCGTTGCGGAGGTTACTGTAAGTCTGGACGAAAAGAACGCAAAAGTGAAACTGAATCAGGCCGTATCTGACGATGCTTTCAAGGTTGCCATTGAGGAAGCTGGTTATCAGCTTGCTGAAATTGCCTAAGAACAGAAAGAATGTCCGCCGATGCAGCTGCATCGGCGGACATTTGCTTATTGTTCACTTAATTCTTCCAGTTTCGCTGTATCAGTAATTTCCACAACACCCCGGGACAGCTTGACCATACCTTCATTCTGGAAGTAGCGCAGCATCCGGGTGATGACCTCCCGATGAGATCCCAAATGGTTGGCAATGTATTCGTGGGTAATTTTTAGCTTGTCAGTTCCTTCAATAGAGGCTTCCTCCAACAGAAAGGCTGCAACCCGCTTATCCAGGCCTTTCCACATAATCTGTTCGATAAGCCACATGACATCAGAGAACCGGGTAGCCATTAACTCGTTGGTATAATTGGCTACCGGTGCAGATTCGGACATAATATTCTGATAAATCTCGGAGGGAATAATCCAAAGTTCGGTATCCTTCTCTGCTTCGATAGTCACATCAAACTGAATGGAGCGCATCATACAGGAGGCAGAGAACAAACACATATCCCGATCAAACAGACGATAGATAGTGATCTCTCGTCCCTCGTCTGAGAGAATGTATGCCCGGAGCTGACCGGATTTCACCAGCAGCAAGCCCGTGCAGTCCATGCTGCCATTATGAATAATCGTTCCTTTGGCAATCGTTTTGGTCATCAAAGCTCCGGATAATTTATTCTGCTGTGGAATGCTCAGTTTGTTCCATATCGGAAAGTAATCTTGAAAGTCCATATTGCCCCCTCCTTGCCAAACATAATTATATCGTCTTTATGGGCATATGTCAACAATTTAATTGACATATGCCCATAAAAGAATGTATAATGGGAACACAAACGAAGTAGAGGTGTCTTTATGTCGAGACGGGCAAAGAGCAGACGGGTGTGCAAACTTCCTGAAGTAAAAGAGTTTGTACCAGTTACAGCAAGTGAAGAGAAGCTCCCTGTTGTTCTGACAGTCGATGAATATGAAGCTGTTCGTCTGATTGACAAAGAGGGCTTCAGCCAGGAAGTATGCAGCATGTACATGCAAGTGGCACGAACAACCGTACAGAGAATATACAACAACGCAAGAAAAAAGATGGCTGACAGTCTTGTGGAAGGGCGTCCTCTAAGAATTGAGGGCGGAGACTTCTGGATTTGTGGCGAAGATGATTGATTTTTTCTTAGGAGGAGCAAATAATGCGGGGAGATGTCAGCTTTACCTTTCTGCATCGTGTGGAAGAAGTGGAACTGAATATAGCCGATGGGCGATGGCAGTCTGCGTTGGCATTGGCATTGACCTTGCCGGACATTTGCGGTGGTACGAGATTATCCGGTTGTCCGGGAAAATCATGCGCCAACTACATAAATAACTGTTAATAGAGCGATGTGGAACGAACCCACATCGCTTTTTTTATTGGGTGATATCATCACAGAAGGATCAAGATTTTCGCAGTATACTATGATCAAACAAAACAAAATTACTTCGTCAGGTGGTAATTGCTGTGGCAGACAGTGCCATAGCGGTTCATATGGCGGAAGATTACTTGGCAGGAGGTACCTGATATGAAGGATAAAATAAAGAAATGGATTCGCCCGGCACTATTCATCCTTGGCGGTGTACTTGCGGGCTTTGCGTATTACTATTTTGTGGGGTGTACCACCGGCAGCTGTGCTATTACGTCTAATCCTGTAAATTCTATGATTTACATGGGATTGATAGGTTGGTTGCTCTCTGGAGTATTTGGAAGGGAGTGTGATGGTAGATGCAGTATGTGATTGCATTTCTGGAAGGTATCATTACCTTCATATCCCCTTGTTTGCTCCCTATGCTGCCGATCTACATTTCCTACTTTGCCGGAGGTGGTGAAAGAACCACCAGCAAAACTCTGAAGGGTGCATTGGGATTTGTTATCGGTTTTACAGTTGTGTTTGTGATCCTTGGAGCACTGGCAGGTACGGTAGGCGGCTTCCTGAAGGAACATCAGACGGCGGTTAACATTGTTTCCGGTTTGATTGTGATTATCTTCGGCTTAAATTTCCTGGGCGTGTTCAAATTGAATCTGTTCAAAGGAAGTCACCATTCAATGAACACGAACAAAATGGGATTTTTCTCAGCGTTGCTTTTCGGCGTAATCTTTTCCATTGGCTGGACTCCTTGCGTCGGAGCTTTTCTGGGCTCTGCCTTGATGCTTGCTTCCCAGCAGGCTCATGTGGTAGAAGGAATGCTGATGCTTCTGGCCTACTCCCTTGGTTTGGGAATCCCCTTTGTCCTCAGCGCAGTTCTGATCGATTATCTAAAAAGTACATTTAATTGGATCAAGAAAAACTACAAAATTATCAATGCTGTCAGCGGCCTTCTGCTTGTTCTGATCGGCATTCTGATGACGACAGGAACCATGGGACGACTGCTTGGACTTTTGGGTTAAGGAGGTATTATGAAAAATAAGAGAACGCTTCTTATTATCATTTTAGTGTTTGCTCTGCTAATAGGAGGAGCTACGCTCCTCTACCGCCAGCTTGGACAGAATATTACTGCGGAGCGGTTGTCAACACAGGCGGCACAACAGGAAGGCAGTAACGATGAAAGCGAAACGGAACAGAAAACAAAAGCGCCAGACTTTACCGTGTATGATGCAGAAGGAAATGAAGTCCATCTAAGTGACTATGTGGGGAAACCCATTGTGCTGAACTTTTGGGCGAGCTGGTGCGGTCCGTGTCAGATGGAAATGCCAGATTTCCATGAGAAGTATCTGGTACTTAGCGAGGATGTTAATTTTCTGATGGTCAATATGACAACAGGGCGAGAGACCATGGAAAGCGCATCTGCTTTCATTGAGAAGAACGAGTATTCTTTCCCCGTATTTTATGATATAAACTCCGATGCAGCCTTGACCTATGGTGCGTACTCGTTACCAACGACTTTCTTCATTGATGCCGATGGATATGCTGTTGCCCAGGCAACCGGCGCAATTGATGCAGAGACTTTACAAAAAGGAATTGATATGATCCGATAAACTACTTGTTTTCTGTAAACAAAGACCCAACCGCTGCAAATTTTATCCATATAAGGAAAAAATTTGCAGCGGTTTTTTGTTTTATCAGAACCACTACGGTAGCTCCAGCGATACACTATTATTTCCGTTTCCTTTTTCCCTTGCCATGGGTCATGCTGCCTTTGCCACGCTGGCTGATCGGGCTGTTCATGTGCTTGGACAGTTTCAGCACTTCAATCAGATTTGTAAACTGCTCCATGGTAAGTGCATCGTAGTCAATGCCAAGGTTGGCGAGGAACAGACGGGCTTTCTTTTCTTCGGCGCTGCCCTTGTAGTTCATGGCATCCTGTAATTGTTTCTGTACTTCCAGAGCGGCGCAGCTCTCGTCAGCGGTGGTTGCGTCCTTGCGGTGTGTATCAAGAATGTCACGGAGGATGCTGGTCAAGTCTTTGGAGACTACATGACCGAAATATTCATCTCCTGCACCTGTACGAGTTCCAATGTGCGCAGATACAAA
>JAZNHQ010000170.1:0-4140 GCA_045577035.1 Faecousia sp.
TCCGCATATGGGGTTCGCGCCTGCCCACGCCGCGTGACAACAGCAGGTTGTCTGGAATAAAGGCTGTTCTTTATTGGATACAAGGACAAGCTGTTATCCAAATTCTGACTGTGGACAAACTGCAAAGGCAACACCGCAGCACCCACTCCCGCCTTGGCCATAGCCAGAGCAGAGGTAACACCCACTACCTCAGCGGCAATGTTCGGACGGAATCCGGCAGCAGTACATAGTCCATCAAACAAATTCCGCAATTCCTGACCGGGACGCAAAACCACAAACGGGCAATCCTGCAGCTGACCCAAATCCACCGTTAAACGCTTTCCGTCCCCGACAACAGGCAACTCCCCCGCCATGGAATTGTGAACCGCCAACACCAGCGTATCCGGCTCCAGGGTGATCACATCCAGCAGCGCTGTATCCACCGGCAGGTTGACGATCGCCAGGTCACATTTCCCCTCTGCCGCATCCTTGCGCAACTGTGCGCTGTTCACCTCATGTAATGTGATGCTTACACCGGGATACCGGCTGCGAATTTTCTTCACCAGCTCCGGCATGAGATACAGACTGCGAAAGGGTGTTACACCGATGACCAGCTGCCCTCGGTCTCCGGACTGAAACTGCTCCAATGCCTTGTGCAGCTGCTCTTCCTGATATACCAGCTCCCGGGCGCTTTGCATAAAAAATTCTCCGGCAGGGGTCAGTGTCAGAGGGCTGTGATTGCGGTCAAACAGCTTGACTCCCAGCTCCTTTTCCAAATGTTGTATCTGCTTGCTGAGGGCAGGCTGGGAGACTCCCAGCTGTTCCGCCACCTGGGAAAAATTCAGCGTCTCCGAAAGTGCCAACGCATATTTGATCTGTTTCGTATTCATATTCAAAACCAACCTTTGCAAATGAAATACATCTTCCTATATAGTATACACCCTAATCCGAAAATAATCAATACGTTATTCAAAAATAATTATGGAACCTATTGACAAACCGGCATAACATTGTTATAATATCACCAATATGGAATATATCCCATAACCTAAACTGTAATCAAGGAGTTGTTTGCAATGGAATCTCTGCTGTATCTGGGAATTATGCTGGCCGTGATCTGCGTATGGTTTCTGGCACTGAAACGTCCTATTTATGAAGCTGTCCTGCTGGCCTTCCTCGTGCTGTTGACTGTCACAGGCACCTGGGGCAATGTTCTCGTCTATATTGACGAGGGTTTATCCACTTCCCTACTGTATTCAATGGTCGCATTCGTTGCCATGTCCATCCTTTTGACTAAGACCAAAATCGTGGACAGCTGTATTGCCGTCATTCTCTCACTGATCGGTCGTATCAGAGGTGGCGCGGGCTACACCGCTGTCATTGCCAGCGCATTTATGGGTGCCTTATCCGGTTCCGGCCCGGGCAATGTCATGGCAACCGGTTCCCTGACCATCCCAGCTATGAAGCGCACCGGCTTCCCTGCCGAGCTGGCCGCCAATATCGAATCCAGCGCCAGTTATTTGGGCAACATGATCCCACCCTCCTCCAACATCGTGGCCGCCATGGCAGCATTTACGGCATATGCCGCCGGTGTCGGTATTGCCGATGTATCCCAGGGCAAATTCTGGATCGTGCTTTGGGGCATTTCCGCTTGGTTCATCGTGCAACGCATGATCATGGTATGGGCCTTCTGCAAATACTATAAGGTGCAGCCCATGCGCAAGGAAGAGCTTCCCAGCTTGAAGGAAACCTTTAAGATCGGCTGGCAGGCTCTGCTGCTGCCCGTTATCATCCTGCTGCCCTTTGTGTTGGATGCCGTTTTTGCCGATAATTTCTTTGTAAGCCGCTTGGGCGCGGAGGGTGCCAAGTATCTGTCCAAGTCTGTTTTGCTGTTTGTAGCCGGTATCTCGTCTCTGTATGCCTGCCTGATCGTGAAGGACAAGTCCACCATCACCCCCAACAAGCTCGCCAAGATGTTCGCAAACGGTGTCAAGTCCATCTCCCCTGCCATTGGTGTGTGCGTTTTCGGTTACATGATCGGTGCCATGTTTGCGGATCTGGGCGTAGCCGCGTCCTTGGGTGAACTGATGGCTACCTGGAATTTCGGCAAGCTGGGCATGGTTTTGGCGATCTGCACCATCACCTGCGTGATGGGCATGGTGGTGCCCGGTTCTTCCCAGGTGGTAATCTTTGGACCTGCGTTTATTACTCTGCTGGCCGGTGTTGGTGTGGATCCCCTGTTGGCCGCGGCAATGCTGCCCTGTATCTGCGGCGTTATGTGCGGCATCACGCCTCCGCTGGGTCTGGGTATGTACGCCGGCATGACCATCGCTGAATCTGATTTCAGCAAGACCTTTAAGAACAATCTGTGGTGGGTCGCTGCCCAATTTATTATGCAGGTCGTTATTCTGATGGGCTGGCTGCCCGTCGTAGGATTGTAAGGGAGGTAACACGATGAAAGTATTTTGCAAGAAGCTTTCCGATATTCTGAAGACTATTTTTGGCTACGGCATTATGATTTCCCTGTTTGCCGGCGGTTTGACCTTCTTCGGCTATGTGGCTGCCCTGATCATCGGCGGCGATGTTGCCACCGCGATCTGTGTTTTTCTTTACAAAGACATCATCCCTGCAATCATTTACCTGGCTGTTTCCATGGTTCTGCTTGGCCTGGTGGCCATGTATCTGGGCGGTGAAGTAGCACTGACTCCCGAAAAAAAGCAGGCAAAAAAGCACAATGGTGAAATCTAGGTTCATAATATATGAAAAGGATTGACCAACCGGTCAAGCCTTTTGTGTTAAAACAATGTCGCTATCCAATAAATCAGGCCATAAATTACACTGGCAGAAACACCATACACGATCACCGGACCGGCGATCGTAAACATCTTCGCGCCGACGCCGAGAATGAAACCCTCGGTTTTGAATTCCACCGCCGGGGCGGACACCGCATTGGAAAAACCGGTAATGGGCACCAGCGTGCCTGCGCCTGCAAACTTTGCAATGTCGTCGTAAATACTAAAGCCGGTCAAGATTGCTGCCAGCGCCACCAAGGTCATAGACGTTGCGCAGGAGGCATCCATTTTCTCCATTTCCAATGCCAGATAGCCGTTCATGATCAGCTGACCCAAGGTGCAGATCAATCCGCCGATCCAAAAAGCATTGATACAGTCCTTCCATAAGGGCGATTTCGGTTCCAGGGATTGCACCAATTTTTCATATTCTTTTTCCGTCATGTATCTCCCTCCCAAAATCAGTTTGCCCAAATGCAAACTTTTTATTTGCAGAATACCATTATCTGTGATATGATATAGGTTAGGATTGAAAAAACAGAGGTACCGTCATGAATTACATTGTTTTGGATATGGAATGGAATCAGCCCTGGCCCGGTTCGCCCTCCGCGAAGAAGGTGCTTCCCGTGCAGATCCGGGGCGAGATCATCCAGATCGGTGCTGTCCGGGTAACGGAGTCACAGCAGGTTGCAGATGAGTTCCAAGTCCTTGTCAAACCAAAATATTATCGCCGTCTGAACCGTAGGGTGAGTAAGCTCACCGGCATCAAGGATGCACAACTGCGTGACGAGGGCATCCCCTTCCCCGAAGCCATGGAGCGTTTCCGCAAATGGTGCGGTGAGGACGTGATCTTCCTGACCTGGGGATTTGACGACATCACCATTCTCCGGGAAAATCTGCGCCTTTTCGGTCTGGACGAAGGCTGGACCGGTCGCTGGTACAACGCGCAGATGATCTTCCACGCCCAGCCCGACGGCTCGTCATCGCAAAAGGCGCTGAAAACCGCCATGGAGATCTTCGGAATCGAAGCCACACGGCCTGCTCACGACGCTTTGGGTGATGCCTACCACACCGCGCTGATCTGCGCAAAGCTGAATTTGGATATTGGCATCCAGGAATATGGAAAGGCTCTGAAAGACCACGACAACGGCTTCCACGGCGCGGAACTGCCCGGCTGCATCAGCCGCAAGGTGTTTTATGATTACGCCGACAAGCGCGCGGCTCTGGCCGCCATGTCCGGGGAAGAAAATCTCTGCCCCACCTGTGGCCGTCAGATGCTCAGCTCTCGGTGGTTCGCCCAGCCGGGCCATCGGTATATGGATCTTGCGTCCTGCCCCCAGCACGGAAAGTTTTTGATCCGCATCCGGATGTC
>JAZNHQ010000171.1:0-5197 GCA_045577035.1 Faecousia sp.
GCTCCTTGGCCACATCCTCCAAAGTAGGCACGCCCACGCCGCAGTTTTCCGCAGCAGCTTCCTTGCCCAGCTTTTCAAGTCGGAGGCCAAGCGGTCTTAGGGAGACACTGGGGCTATCAACTCCTTGGCTCACAGAACGACATGGCTACGATCCGACTTCGGGGGTCACGGCCGGGCTTCATCAGCTCCTTGGCCACATCCTCCAAAGTAGGCACGCCCACGCCGCAGTTTTCCGCAGCAGCTTCCTTGCCCAGCTTTTCGATCTTTTCCGTCAGTTCGGACAGCTTGCCGGCGGCAATGTCTTCCTTGGTGTAGCCGCACAGCTCCAGCAGCTTCTTGGCGGCGTCATAGGATTCCGGGTGAACGCCGGTATTATCCAAAATTTCCTTGCTCTCCGGCACACGCAGGAAGCCTGCGCACTGCTGGAAGGCCTTGGGGCCCAGCTTGGGAACTTTTTTCAGCTGGCTGCGGCTGGTAAATGCGCCGTTCTCCTCACGGTAGGCCACCACATTCTTGGCGGTGGTGCCGTTCAGACCGGACACCTGCTGCAGAAGGCTCACAGAAGCGGTGTTCACATCCACGCCAACTGCGTTTACGCAGTCCTCCACAACGCCCCCCAGAGCTTCGTCCAGCCGTTTCTGGGGCATATCGTGCTGATACTGACCCACGCCAATGGCCTTGGGGTCGATCTTTACCAGTTCTGCCAGGGGATCCTGCAATCTGCGGGCGATGGAGACCGCAGAGCGCAGATTCACATCATATTCCGGGAACTCCTCCGCCGCCAGCTTGGATGCGGAGTACACGGAGGCACCGGCCTCATTGACGATCATATAGCTGACACCGGGTACATTTTTCAGCATTTCCACAGTCATAGCCTCGGTCTCCCGGGATGCAGTACCATTACCGATGGCGATGTGCTGTACTTTATGCTTTTTGATCATAGCGGTCAGGATACGAATGGCCTCGTCCTTTTTATGCTGAGAGAAGGTGGGATACACCACCGAGGTATCCAACACACGGCCCGTGCCGTCCACCACCGCCACTTTACAGCCGTTGCGATATCCGGGATCCAGGCCCATGGTCACAAAGCCCTTCACAGGGCGTGCCATGAGCAGGGGCTTCAGGTTCAGCGCAAAGTTGGCAATAGCAGATTCTGCCGCACGGTCGGTCAGTGTATTACGTAGCTCGCGCTCTACGCTGGGGGCAATGAGACGGTTAAAAGCATCCTCCGCAGCGGCACGGACAAAGGAAGATATATTCAGTGTGGGCTTGAGCGCCTTACGGCACACCAAGGCCTGTCCTTCCAGGCCCGGCAGGGCTGCACCCACCTTCAAAAAGCCCTCTTTCTCTCCCCTGTTGATGGCCAGGATCTGGTGGTTCTGCAAACGGGAAACAGGAGTGGAAAACTCATAATAAAGCCGGTAAACACTGTCATTTTCCGGGTCTACAGCAGATACGGTTACAATCGCCTGCTTCTCCATTTTCTCACGGAGTGCCTTGCGGATATCCGCATCGTCGGAGATCATTTCCGCAATAATATCCGATGCGCCGGCCAGGGCATCTTCAAGGGTTTCTACGCCCTTTTCCGGGTCAATATATTCCTGCGCCAAGGTTGCCGGGTCACGGCCATCCTGTTCAAAAATGGCCAGTGCCAAGGGCTCAAGCCCCTTCTCCTTTGCCACGGTAGCCCGGGTACGGCGTTTTTGCTTATAGGGACGGTACAGGTCCTCCACCTCTGCCAGGGTTTGGGCAGCCAAAATGGCCTGCTCCAGTTCTTCAGTCAGTTTTTCCTGTCCGGCAATGGCCTTAATGACCTCTTCCTTGCGCTCCGCCAAATTACGCAGATAATTCAGCCGGGTTTCCAGATTACGCAGAGTGGTATCGTCCATGGCGCCGTGCAGCTCTTTGCGGTAACGGGCGATGAAGGGAATGGTATTTCCCTCATCCAGCAAGGCGATCACATTTTCAACATATTCCTGTTTCTGTCCCAGCTCTAAAGCCAGGGCTTCTGCAATGGGTTTCATAGAAATCTCCTCTTTCCAAAAGATAGAAAAAATTATAACACAAAGTAAACCGAATTTCAATGCGCTGCAAACAAATATGCTTGCTATACACCAGGAACGGTGATATAATTTAAGAAAAAAGCAGGAGGTCAATGGGATGCTGTCTGACATCTTTTCCGCTTCTCCCTGGGATAAGGCAACCATGGGGGCTGCACTTACATTGCTATTTATTATTACCGGCGTTTTACTTCTGTGCTCCATCGTACTGACCGTGCTGGCATACACAAACAGAAAGGGTAACAAGCTGATCCTGACTTGTCTTTGGATCACCACCGTTTTTGCCGTACTCTGTACCCTGTTGTGTCTGTCCCAATACCGGCAAGCAGTAAAGAGCGGCTCCGCAGATGTCCCTATAGAGACTACATTTGCACCCCCTCCAGATACATCTGAGGTCACAGAACCTTCCGCAGACATTACCGAGCCCACCATAGAGGAAACTGAGCCTCCCACAGAGCCCAGTCCTTCGCTGTCTCCGGAAGCCACCGACAACACCGACGGCAGCAAGCTGAATGTAACCTGGCAGATTCATGCGGACGGAAGCATTGTTGACAGCTTCCAGCGGGAAGAAATCATCAATTTGGGCGACGGCAGCGAGTATTACGCTCTGCCCGGTGTTCCCTCTTTCCGCGGCAATAACTACCGCACAGGCTCCACCTACGGCATCGCTGAAATAACGCAGGAAACTCTGACCCATATTTGGACACGAAACTGCGGCGGCTTTAACGGCTGGCACGGCGTTGGCTGGACAGGTCAGCCCCTGGTGGTGCAGTGGGACGAACAGACTAAGCAGCACCTGGGTATGTACGACGAAAAGAAGGCCAAGGAAGGTCTTGTGGAGGTCATCTCCACTACTCTGGACGGCAACATCTACTTCTATGATCTGGAGGATGGCTCCTATACCCGTGATCCCCTGTATTTGGGCATGAATGTGAAGGGCACCGCTTCTCTGGATCCCAGAGGATGGCCCATTCTGTATGTGGGCTCCGGCATCAACTATAATGGCGCACCCAAAATGTATGTGATCAGCTTGACCGAAAACAAGATTCTCTACTCCCAAAGCGGCAGCGACAGCTTTGCCTACCGCAACTGGTACGCCTTTGACTCCTCCCCCATGATCAGCGCCGATGCAGACACCATCGTCTGGCCCGGTGAAAGCGGCATCCTCTACACCTTGAAGCTGAACTCCCAGTACGATCCCATGACCGGCGCTTTAAGCGTTGCACCGGAAACCGTGGCAAAAACCCGCTACAGCTCCAATACCGGCAGAACCGTAGGCTACGAGAGCAGTGTGATCATCGTTGGGCCTTATGCCTTTGTGGGCGATAACGGCGGCCTGTTCTTCTGCGTGGATTTGAACACCATGGATATGATTTGGGTACAGAATGTGGGCGACGATGTGAACGCCACGCCTGTATTTGAATGGGGCGAAGATGGCACAGGGTATATTTATCTGGGCACCTCCATGGAATACGGCAAGGGCAAAAGCCGCATCTATAAGCTCAATGCCAATACCGGCGAGGTCGTTTGGGAACAGGTAATCAGCAATATTGTGTATAATAAAGATGTGTCCGGCGGTGTGCTTTCCTCTCCCCTGCTTGGCAAAGAGGGTACTGACCTGGAAGGCATGATCATTTTCACTGTAGGCAAAACACCCAATGACACCAAGGGCGTACTGCTTGCACTGGATACCCAAACCGGCGATATTATATGGGAAAATGCTATGCCCAACTACGCCTGGAGCTCCATCGGCGCATTCTATACGGATGATGGCAAGGGCTATATCGTCCTGGGCGACTCTATAGGCACTGTGCGGCTGATGAACTGCCGCGGAGAAACGCTCAGCAGTGTAAATCTGGGCTCCAACATTGAGGCTTCCCCCGTGGTGTTCGGAAACATCCTGGTAGTCGGCACCCGTGGTGGCAGAATCTGCGGTGTAAAAATCTCTTAATAATTTTTATCAATAAGGAGGCAAAATTTATGGAAAAGAAGATCATCACCATCAGTCGTGAGTTTGGCAGCGGCGGACGCACTATCGGTCATGCGGTGGCAGAAAAGCTTGGCATCCCCTTCTATGACAAGGAGCTTGTGGAGCAGGTGGCCATGGAATCCGGTTTTGCCCCCAACTTTGTGGAAGAACATGGCGAGCATGCCCCGGGCAAGAGTATGCTCTCTTACGCATTCGCGCCCCATGGCGTTCCCGGTGTCATGAACGGCCTGTCCATGGCGGACTTTCTGTGGAATATCCAGTGCAATGTGATCCTGCAGCTAGCTGACAAGGGCCCCTGTGTGATCGTGGGCAGAAACGCCGATTACATCCTTAAGGATCGGGAGGATGTGCTGCATGTGTTCATCCATGCGGACAAGGAATTCCGTGCCGACCGAATTGTGCGGCTCTATGGCGAGTCTGAGAAGAGCCCTGAAGCACGGCTGAACGAAAAGGATAAGCGCCGCAAGATCAATTATCAGCACTACACCGGCCGAAACTGGGGCGAAGCACGAAATTACGATGTGTGCTTCAACAGCAGTATGCTGGGAGTAGACTATATCGCAGATATTATTGTGGATATGGTAAATAAGAGTAAAAAAGAGACTTGAAACATAAAAAGCCTGTGCAGGTTACGCCTGCACAGGCTTTTTGGCAAATATACAAAAAGGCCCCCTTGTGCAAAGGGGGCTGTCACGCTTATCAAGCGTGACTGGGGGATTGTCATAACAAAGACAACCCCTCCGAGACGCCTTTCGGCGTCCCACCTCCCCTTACACAGGGGAGGCTTTGGGCTTTTCCTTACACAGGGGAGACTTGGGTTTCTTCCTGACCAATGTGGATATTCACGCCGTTGACTTCCACATTTTCATCCGCGCAGATCAGGATATACTTCACGCCGCCGATCACACGGGTCTCGATCAGGTCAGTTCTGTCGGGAGCTACTTTAATGGATACATCCGGTGTTTTGATCTCAAAACGCTTGTCATCGATGATATTTTTCGGATGAAGCAGCGCATCCTCTCCGAATACATTGTCAAACTCGGTGCTGAATTTTGCAATATGGTCTTTCCCAACGCCACTGGAAGAAAGCAGAACCTTTACCTCTTCCCTGCCCAGCGTCAGCGGTTCGGGAATCCGGCTTTCCTTG
>JAZNHQ010000172.1:0-11991 GCA_045577035.1 Faecousia sp.
CCATGCCCCAGCGGAAGATGCGCACCCAGCCCAATGCTGTTGGCAATAGCAGCCAAGCTGGTTTCACACACCATATCCGCACGCATGCGGGTCAGCTCTCCCTCAGGACGGTCCGGGAAATTACGGTACAGATGCTCTGCAACCACCATACCCAAAATGGAATCGCCCAAAAACTCCAGTCTTTCATTGCTCTTTAAGCTATCGTGCCAACGTTCATTGGCATAGGAAGAATGGGCCAAAGCATTTTGCAGCAAAGTAATGTTTTGAAAACGGTAGCCAATGGCTGCCTCCAGCTCATTGATCATCGCTGCTCTCCTTATCGCTCAGCAGCTTCAGACCCTGCTCCAGTTCCTGGGAAATATCATTTTGCGCAGCGTCCATAGCCTGCTTTACCGCATTGTGGAAGGGCAGTGCACCGGAAGCGCCATGGGCCTTGATGACTGGCTTTTTAATACCCAAAAACTGGGTGCCGCCGATCTCTCGGTAATCCAGCAGCTTCTTGATCTCTTTTACGCCTTTTTTGCAGAACAGATAGCCGATTTTAGGAATAATACCCTTGAACACCTTGTGTTTAAGCATGCTGCCCATGAACATGGCAGTGCCTTCGATGGATTTGAGCAGCACGTTGCCGGCAAAGCCGTCACACACCACCACATCCACAGCGCCCAGGGGCACATCCCGGCCTTCCACATTGCCCACAAAGTTCAGAAGTCCCTTTTCGTGGGCATCGGTCAGCAGGGCGTATGTATCCTTTTGCAGCTGGGTACCCTTGGTGTCCTCGGTGCCGATGTTCAGAAGACCCACCTTGGGATTCTCCACACCCAGGCTCTTCTTGGCAAACAGGCTGCCCACCAGGCCAAACTGCAGCAAAAATTCCGGCGTACACTCGGCGTTGGCGCCGCAGTCCAAAATGACGGTCTTGCCGCCTGCCTTATTGGGCATAGCGGGGCCCATGGCCGCACGGCGGATACCCTTGACCCGCTTTACGATCAAGGTCGCACCGGACAGCAACGCGCCGGTGGAGCCTGCGGAAACAAAGGCATCGCCCTGATCCTCGGCCAGCATTCGCAGACCGATGACCATGGAGGAATTCTTCTTTTTACGGATCACATTGGCGGGATCATCGTGCATATCCACCACTTCATCCGCGTTGGCGATCTCCACCCCTTCGGGCAGATCCGCAATGCCCTGGCTGCGCAGTACCTCTAAAATCTCTTCGCCCCGGCCTACCAGGGTGATCTGTGCGCCAAAATCCCGGGCAGCCTGCACTGCACCCATCACAGGTGCCAGCGGTGCGTTGTCGCCACCCATTGCGTCAAGTATGATCCTCATAAAGAAACCTTCTTTCTGTATTAAATGCCGGTTTTGATCAATTGGTCAATAATTTCCAGGGAACGGTTGGCAATAGCCAAATTCTTCTCCGCCTTCTTACGGATGCGAACCTCCAAAGGCGAAATGATGCTGAAATTGATATTCATGGGTTGGAAATTTTCCACACGGGAATCGCTGATATACAGACCCAATGCGCCGATGGCGGTCTCCTTGGGGAATACGGGCAGAGGTCTATTTTGCACCTTGGCAGCCATGGCCACCGCCGCCAGGAATCCGGATGCGGCACTTTCCACATAGCCCTCCACGCCGGTCATCTGTCCGGCAAAGGCAACCATGGGATCTCTGCGGTCTGCATAGTAGCAGTCCAGCAGCTTGGGAGACTGCAGGAAGGTGTTCTGATGCATGACACCGTAGCGGACAAACTCCGCATCCTTCAGTGCGGGGATCATGGAAAATACCCGCTTCTGCTCGCCAAATTTCAGATGGGTCTGGAAGCCCACCAGGTTATACACGCTCTTGGCCGCATTGTCCTGCCGCAGCTGCACCACGGCATAGGGCTCTCTGCCGGTGGCAGGATCCACCAGACCTACGGGCTTCAGCGGCCCATAGCGCAGAGTGTCCTGGCCACGACGGGCCATGACCTCCACAGGCATACAGCCCTCGAATACATTCTTATCCTCGAAGCCGTGTACCGGTGCTTCCTCGGCATTGATCAGCTCGTGGATAAAGGCCTCGTACTCCTCTTTATTCATGGAGCAGTTTACATAATCCGGCGTTCCCCGGTCATACCGGGACTGCCACCAGGCCTTTTCCATGTCCACAGACTCCGCTGTGACCAGGGGCGCTGCCGCATCGAAAAAGTGCAGGTATTCTTCGCCAAAGTACTTGCCGATGGACTCGGACAGGGCATCGGAGGTCAGCGGGCCGGTGGCGATGATCACCGGGCCTTCCGGCACCTGGGTGATCTCACCGGGGATCACAGTAATGTTGGGATGATTCTGGATCTTCTGGGTTACCAAATCAGAAAAGCCCTGTCTGTCCACAGCCAGGCAACCGCCGGCCTCCACACGGGTGGCCTCGGCGCATTCCATGATCAGACTGCCGCAGCGGCGCAGTTCCTCTTTCAGCAAGCCCACGGCATTTTCCAGCCGGTCTCCACGCAGGGAGTTGGAGCAAACCAGCTCCGCAAAGGTATCCGTATGGTGGGCAGGAGATTTCTTCTCCGGCTTCATTTCATATAGCTGCACCTGCACATCCCGCTGTGCCAGCTGCCACGCAGCCTCGCAGCCTGCCAGGCCTGCGCCAATGACTTTTACGGTTACCATATCAGCTCTCCTTGCTCTTGGTGGTCTTTTTGGTGGTCTTTTTGGTGGTTTTCTTGGTGGTCTTGGTAGTTTTCTTGGTCTTCTTTTCTGCGCCCTCAGCGCTATCCGCAGCCTTCTTGTAATAGCCGCGCTTATCCTCGGGCAGGAAGTCCTCACAGGTCTCGTTAATGCAGAAGGGCTTGTTTCTGCCCTTGCCAGACTTCTTAAACATGGTAAAGCCGCACTTGGGGCAATCCTGTGCCGTGGGCACATCCCATGTCATAAAGCCGCACTGGGCGCCCCGCTCGCAGCCATAGTAGGCGTAGCCCTTCTTGGACTTGCGCTTGAGAATGGTGCTGCCGCACTTGGGGCACCGTCCGGGCATTTTTTCCACAATGGGCTTGGTATTGGTACACTCCGGGAAACCGGGACAGGCCAGGAATTTGCCGAAGCGTCCGATCTTCACCACCATGTTCCGTCCGCAGATCTCACAGATCTCCTCGGTGACCTCATCGGGCACCTTCAGACGCGTACCCTCCAGAGCCTTTTCCGCATCCAGCATCTCCTGGTGGAAATCCTTGTAGAAATCCGCCAGCAACGCCTTCCAGTTCTGCTTGCCGGCTTCCACATCGTCCAGGCGGTCTTCCATGTTGGCGGTAAACTCCACATCGATCACATCCTGGAACCGCTCCAGCATCAGCTGGGTCACCACCTCGCCCAGAGGGGTAGGTGCCAGGCGCTTTTCTACCTTATTGACATACTCTCTGTCCTGGATGGTAGACACGATGGATGCGTAGGTAGAGGGTCTGCCCACACCCTTTTCTTCCATGGCCTTCACCAGGCTGGCCTCCGTATAACGGGCCGGGGGCTGGGTGAAGTGCTGTGCTTTTTCAATATTCTCCGCATTGGCACGGTCGCCCTCCTGCAGTGCAGGCAGGGGTGTGCCGGCTACTTCCTCTTCCTCATCGTGGCTTTCCTCATACACGGCCAGGAAACCGGCAAATTTTACGCTCTGATGGGTGCTGCGGAAGGTATGGCCTGCACATTGGGTATCAATGGCCACGGTGTCATAGACCGCATTGGCCATCTGAGAGGCCAGGAAGCGGCTCCAAATCAGCTTGTAAAGCCGATACTGCTCTCTTGTCAGGCTGCTCTGGATGCGCTCGGGATCCAGCTCCACATGGGTAGGACGGATGGCTTCGTGGGCATCCTGTGCAGAGGATTTGGTCTTGAAATTATGGAACTTTCCATAGTAATAGGCATCACCGTAGCGGCTCTTGATAAAGCCGGCGGCTGCTGCCATGGCATCGGTGCTCAGACGCAGGGAGTCCGTACGCATATAGGTGATCAGGCCCAAAGTGCCCTCGCCTGCCACATCCACGCCTTCATACAGCTGCTGGGCAATGGCCATGGTGCGCTTGGGGGTCATATTCAGCTTCCGGGAAGCCTCCTGCTGCAAGGTGGAGGTGGTAAAGGGGGGTGCGGCGCTGCGCTTCTTGTCAGCACGCTTCACGCTCTCCACGGTGAATTCCTTGCCGGTAATATCCCGGATCACAGCATCCACCTGTGCCTCGTTTTCCAGCTCCCGCTTCTTGCTGTCGCCATAATATTTGGCAACAAAGCTGCCGGGCTTACCCTGCAGGCGCAGCTTCACATCCAGCGACCAGTATTCCTTGGGAACAAAGGCACGGATCTCATTTTCTCTGTCCACCACCAGGCGGGTAGCAACGCTCTGCACACGGCCTGCGGACAGACCACGGCGAACCTTCTTCCACAGCAGCGGAGACAGCTGATAGCCCACAATACGGTCCAGGACCCGGCGTGCCTGCTGGGCATCTACCAGGTGTGCGTCAATGGCTCTGGGGTTGGCAATGGACTGCACCACCACCTTTTGGGTGATCTCGTTAAAGGTCACACGGTAGGCCTTCTCATCCGGCAGCTGCAGCAGCTCCTTCAAATGCCAGGAAATGGCTTCACCTTCACGGTCAGGGTCCGTTGCCAGATATACGCGATCCGCCTTTTTGGCAGCCTTGCGCAGTTCGTCGATCAGCTCCGACTTGGTGTCCAGCGGTACGTACTCCGGCTCAAAGCCGCCCTCGATGTCCACGCCCATAGTGCTCTTGGGCAGGTCACGCAGGTGTCCCATACTGGCCTTTACGATATAATCGGGGCCTAAATATTTACCAATGGTCTTCGCCTTGGAAGGCGACTCCACGATCACAAGATTGGATGCCATGTTATCCT
This sequence comes from Faecousia sp., assembly GCA_045577035.1. Lineage (GTDB taxonomy): Bacteria > Bacillota > Clostridia > Oscillospirales > Oscillospiraceae > Faecousia. The sequence goes on from JAZNHQ010000172.1 coordinate 4,881, forward strand.
CCACTTTTCGCAGATACAAATTTTCCCGGGTGTGTCTGTGCCACACCCTTCAGTGACAATCGGGTCACGATGTTCAGCACCTCTGCCGGTGCCATATCCAGCTGATCCAAAAGCTGATCCACCGGTACAGGCTCTTTTGTAAGCAGAGCTGCCACTGCCTGTTCCTGAGGACTCAGTGCCGGGGCAGGCGTTTGCTTCACACTATAAGAGCAATCCGGTTTCTTGTCAACGATTTTTTTGTCAGCTTTTTCCTGGGACTTTGGTTTTTCTGCGCCTTCCGCCAGGTTTTCCAACTGATGTGGCTGCAGCTCAAGCTTCACCTGTTTTACCACATCCGGGTAGTCATAGATATAGTCCTTCAGCACGGACCATCCGTCAAGAGCAGGGCGGGCGATGTCACCGATCAGTGCATTGCTGCCCTCGCAGTTGGGCACATCAATATTGCCCGGCACTGCGAATACATCTTTTCCCTGCTCACTGGCCCAGCGGGCAGTATTCAACGCGCCGCTGACCTTAGGGGCTTCCACCACCAGCAGGGCATTGCTGATGCCGCTGATCAGCCGGTTACGCCAAAGGAAATTGCCACGAAACGCAGGAGCGCCCGGAGGAAACTCCGAAAAAATGCAGCCGTTTTCCATGATTCTTTTAAACAGGGGCTCATTGGCAGCAGGATAAAGCTTATCCAGGCCGCCTGCCATGACCGCCACTGTGCTGCCACCGGTCTCCAGCGCGCCACGCAGGGCAACACTGTCGATACCGAAAGCACCGCCGGAAGCCACAATGCCCCCGCAGGCTGCGATCTGCGCACCCATTTTACCGGCACTGCGCAGACCGTAAGGGCTGGCGTTTCTGGTGCCTACAATGCCAACCACCGGCTGCAGATCCAGAGCAGGAATGCTGCCCCGATAATAAATCACCAGCGGTGGCGCATCAATGCGACGGAGGCGATTCGGATAGGCGCTGTCGGTGAACACAAGGATACCGATCCCCTTTTCCGCGCAGTTTCGCATAATGCGCTTGGCAGGCTCCAGATCCTTATTCAGGAGATGCTGTAGTACATTTTCCGACAGCTTTGCCTTGCGATCCAGGGCATACAGATCTTCAGGGCTGCCGCTGCGCAAAAGCTCCAGCTTTTGCCGACCGTTCAGACCCGGCAGCATAGCCAGCCATATCCAATGCACCAGCATTTCCTTCACCTCCGCATTCTCTCTATTTCATCTGCCACATCACAATGGCAGCGGCAATGGCCGCATTTAAGGATTCACAGTCGGGATTCATGGGAATAATCAGCTCCTGCTGGGCGCTGTCCAAAATCTCTTTTCGGACGCCTTGGCCCTCGCTGCCAATGACCACTGCCATGGCTTTCAGATCCGCATTGCGAATATCCTGGGCCCGATCACTGAGGGCTGTCACCGCCACAGGGATCTTTTTTTGTCCGCAGGCAAGAAGCGCATCCTGCCAGGTGGTCTGTACCGGCACAGTGCGGAACACCGCACCCATGGAGGCACGAACTACCTTATGGGCATAGGGATCGGCACAGCCCTCCAGCAGCGCCACCGGAATCTGCAGCGCATCGGCGGTACGCAGGATCGTGCCCAAATTGCCCGGATCCTGAATGCCATCGAGCAATAGCATACCCGGATTGGGTACAAAGGCTTGCTTTTGGGGTAAACGGCACACAAACAGCGCCCCCTGGGGGGTCTGCATAGGAGATATGCTCTCCATGACCGCCTCCGGCACCCGCACAAGCCGCACAATTTCCGGTACTTCCATTTCTACACCGTCGGATAAGATCACCGTTTCCAACCCCGGCCACCAACGGATAGCCTCTTTCAGCAGCTTGGCGCCATCTGCCACAAACAGGCCCGTCTTTTCCCGTTCCTTCCGGGAAGAGAGTAGCTTGCGCACCTGCTGCAAAAGAGGATTCTGCCGGGATGTGATCCGCTCCATCATAGCTTCTGCACAGCCTTCAATGCGGCCGTGTCCCCCAATACCACCATCACATCACCCTGACGGATGGCATAATCCGCAGAGGGAGAAACATTGATCTGACCACCCTGCTTCACGGCAAGAATATTCACGCCCAGCTGGGCTCGAACATTCAGTTCTTTCAAAGTTTTATCCACCCAGGATCCAGGGGCAGGCACATCAATAATGCCATAATCGTCAGACAATTCAATATAGTCCAGTACATTGAAGCTGGACAGCGAACGGGCCAGCCGCAAAGCATTCTCCTGTTCCGGGATCACCACCTGATCAGCGCCCAGCTTCATGAGCACCTGCCGGTGGGTGGCATCGTGAGCCTTGCATACAATATACCCCACGCCCAATTCTTTCAAATTCATGGTTGCCAGCACGGAATCAGACAGGCTGTTGCCGATGGCCACCACAGCGCAGTCAAAATCCTTTACACCCAAAGCGCGCAGTACCTCTTTGTCCGTGGCGTCTGCCACCACTGCCTGGGTGACCACATCACCCATGGGCTGGATCAGCTCACTTTGCTTATCCACAGCCAGCACCTCGCAGCCAAGTTCACACAGCCGCCGTGCCACTTCCGCACCAAAGCGACCCATTCCAATCACAACATAGGATTTCATAGTCTGCCTCCTATCCAATTAACAAATTGGTTTCCGCGTATTCATAGCGGCGTTTCGCCTGATTTCCCAGCAGGAATCCCATGCTCAGAGTCAGCACGCCCACCCGTCCGAAATACATAAAAATTACGATCATTATTCTTGCGATCAGGCTCAGCTGCCCGGTAGCACCGGCAGTCAATCCCACCGTACCCAAGGCAGAAGCTGCCTCATAGATACTGTCGGCAAAGCCAATGGGCGAGGTCACACTGATCACGATCGCACCTGCCATACACATCCCCATCATGATCATGGCAATGGTCATGGCATCCAGCACCTTTTTCTCCGGGATCCGCCGGTGAAATACATTGACGCTTTCTCTGCCCCGGAGCCGTGCGCCCACAAACAGTACAAGCACCATAAAGGTCACCGTCTTCAAGCCGCCGGCGGTAGAACCGGAGCAGCCGCCAATGAGCATCAGTATCACACTGATCGCTTTGCTGCCGTCAGTGAGTAAAGCCTGGTCAACCGCCGCAAAGCCTGCGGTACGCAGGGTCACGGACTGGAAAAAGCTGTTTAGTATCTTATCTGCCCAATTCATGGGCCCCAGGGTGCCGGGATTATCCCACTCCAAAGCCAGGGTCATAGCGGCGCCCAACAGCAGCAACGCCCCAGAGGTTATCAGCACCAGCTTGGTATACACGCTGCATTTTTTGAAGCTTCTGTCCCGCAGCAGCTCCTCCCATACGAGGAAGCCCAGACCGCCTACCGTTACGAGCAGCATTAAGGTAGTCATGATCATGGGATCTGAACGAAAGTGCATCACAGAATCATTGTAGCCAAAAATATCAAAGCCTGCATTACAGAAAGCGGAAATGGAATGAAACAATCCCCATTTTATGGCCGTACCCACGGGCACATAGGCCAAAAAGCGCAGGGCAAGCAGTAGTGCGCCCACACCCTGGATGGCAAGACTGCCGCCAATGACCAGCTTTTGGATGCGAACCACACTCTCCATATCCTCCAGACTCAGAGCTTGGGCAATGACCATGCGCTGGCGCAGACCAACTTTCCTGCGCAGCATGAATAGCATCATGGTGGCTGCGGACATAAAGCCCAAGCCGCCCAATTCGATCAATGTGATGATCACAGCCTGGCCAAAGCCCGACCAAAGGCTACCCGTGTCGCCTACCACCAGACCGGTCACACAGGTGGCAGAGGTGGCGGTGAATAAGGCATCCATAAAGGATGTGGGTGTTCCGTCTGCGGAGGAGACAGGCAGCATCAGCAAAATCGTGCCCAGAGCAATGATCCCGGCAAACACCAGCGCAATGATCTGCGTGGTGCTCAGCTGCACCCTACGCCGTTTTTTACGGATGGTGCGAAAGCCCGTATTGCCTTTTGCCATGCCGTATCTTCCCTTCTAATCAAAAATATACATTATAATAACAATAAAATATCATCTTTGCAAGTAAAGAATTATTATACCCAAATTGCGCAGCAAAAAGCACCTCAGAGGGGCAATGTCGTTAAGTTAAGCGTCATCGCAGTAAGTAGCGCACACTGGTGTGGCGATCTCCAGTGCAAAATTTTACGCCGGAGATTCCCACGACCAGTTTGCGAACTGGTCTCGGAATGACAAAATTTCTTAACTGAATGACATTGCTCAGAGGGGTGCTTTAGTTTTAGAAAATACTCAAATTCAGCTGCTTACTCAGAAGCTCCATGGCTTTGATACCGGCAACACTGTTGCCTTTTTTGTCCAGGCTGGGACTATAGACGCCTATGCCCATCCGTCCGGGCACTACGCCCATAATGCCGCCGCCCACGCCGCTTTTGGCAGGGATGCCCACATTCAACGCAAACTCGCCGGAGCCGTCGTACATACCGCAGGTCATGAGCGTTGCATTCACATACCGGGCATGTTCCAGGGCAATGATGCTGTGATCATGGCAGGCTAAGCCCCGGGCGATCCGGGCTAGATCCGCGCAGCAGGCGCCAATGGAGCAGGCCTTGAAATAGCAATCCAGGATATCCTCCACCCGGTCGGTGATCATGCCATAGGCCTTGAGCATATAGGCCAATGCGCGGTTTTTACTGCCGGTGGCCTTCTCGGAGAGAAATACGGATTCCTCCACCTGCAAGCCTTCGTTGCCTGCCAGCGTGCGTGTCAGCCACAGCAGCCGCTGGAATTTCTCCTCATAGGTTTCACCGCCGATCAGAGTACACAGAGCAATGGCACCGGTGTTGATCATGGGATTGATGTGTCCGGCCGCCAGAGCCTGGTCGCTGTAATTGAAGGCATCAAAGGGCTTGCCGGTGGCTTCCATGCCCACCAGCTGCCGCACCCGTTCCTCACCGCTGTCCATGAGGGCAGCCAGCAGGATCACAGGCTTGATGATCGACTGCATGGTGAAGGTGGTCTGCCAATGGCCTGCGGTATGGATGCTGCCGTCCGCATCCACAAGGCAAATACCAAACTGCTCTGGGTCGGCCTTTGCCAATTCCGGAATATAGCTGGCCACAGTGCCTTGTTTTTTATAGGGTGCGCATTGCTCTAATATCTGCTTGAGTAAGCCTTCCATGGTGAAACTCCTTTTTTATTTCAGAATCACACTGGTTTGGGGATCCATAATGAGGATCGTGCCCTCCAATCTGGCGCTGCCCAGTCCCACAACAGCACTGATTTGGGTCATTTCCGGGCCGCTGAGCTTGGCAAGATCCACCTTCATCTCGTCGGTAGTGGTATTGTGCAGTACCATAACAGAGCTGCCGTCCAGAGTGGAGATAAAGCCGCCCACCTTGCTGCCGGTGCCGGTGACCGGGGTGTATTCGCCTTCGGCAATCTGGGGGTGTGCCTTTCGGATGGCGATCAATTTCTTGTAATGGCTCAGCAGGCTGTCGCCGTTGGGCCGCTGATCCGCCACAGTACCGTTGGCCTGGACTGCCTTGTAGGTAGTGCCCTCGGGATTCTTTACCGTATCCCCATCGCCCCACAGCATGGCAAGACGACGGTTGGCATCGGTGTTTGCACCGCCTCTGGAGCCCAGCATGCCGATCTCCTCGCCGTAATAGACAAAGGGCGAACCGGGTGTCAGAATATTCAGATTGGCCGCCATATGCGCCCGTCCGCCGGTCACCGTCAAGAAGCCGGCCGCACGATCCATGTCATGGTTGGAAATAAAGCTGACCAGCATAGCATCGGGATTCTTATCTTTTATGGTGGCAATAAAGTCCCCCATATATTCCGTAAATACATTGACATTTCCGCCCTTGGCCGCCTGTGCAAGCCGTCCGTCGGACTGGGACATGGAGAAATTGAAGCAGTTGGTGGCGGTGAAATAGGGATAGAGCACATTGTCGCTGTCCCAAACCTCTGCTACCGTATAAATATCACTCTTGATGGTGCGCAGCTGCTCCATGTACCAATCCCAAAACTCCGCGTTGCCGGCAGCGTCGCCGTAGTACACATACTTGGCGGCATCGAAGCGGAAGCCATCCACGCCCATCTGCAGGTAGTATCTTGCCACATCCACCATGGTCTGCCGCACCAGTTCATTGTCGTAGTTCAGCTCCGGCATGGCGGTAGAGAAGTTGCACTCGTAATAATCGGCGGCACCGGGGATCCGGCTAAAGGTTCTGCCGTTTTCCATCTTGTCGGAATGAGTGTAGAAATCGTAGTATTCGTTATGGATATCTCCCTCGGCATGGGCAGCCGCAAAATTCTGGAACCAGGTATTTGCGGTGGAGGTATGATTGACCACCAGATCCAAAATCACCTTGATATTACGCTCATGGCACAGGGCGATCAGCTCTTTCAGATCCTCCTCTGTACCAAACTGGGGGTCTACCTTGTAGTAATTGGTCACATCGTATTTGTGGTAAGAGGGCGAGACAAAAATAGGTGTCAGCCAGATACCCTCTACGCCCAGGCTCAAGCCGGAGTTATCATCGCCGTCATTGAGATAGTCCAGGCGGTTGATAATACCCCGCAGATCGCCAATGCCATCGCCGTCAGAATCGGAGAAAGCGCCCACGAAGATCTGATAAAATACCCGGGCATTGCTCTGATTCGCTTCTTCCACCACACCGGCGTCGTCAATGATGGCCTCATTGCGCACGGTATCCAACACATATTTGCCGCTGACATCCATGGTCACCGGCTCTGTTTCCTGTTGGTTTTCCCCCTTTTCGCTGCAGCCTGCCAGCAGCAGAATAGTTAACATAACACAAATAAATCGTTTCATATGATCCCTCCACAGTACAAGTACAGATATTATAACAAATTTCCGATAAATTGTAAATTCATATTTATCGTACACCCTTGTAGGGACCGGCGTCCTCGACGGTCCGCAATTACGCACTGCGGTAAAGGGTCCTGTTGCGGTGCCCGGCACCCTCGTCGGCTCAAACGCCTTCCTCGTTTGCCGACCGCTGCCACTCGCTCAGGTCGCTTTATCCGCCACCGGCGGCGCTCCCATCGCTCCCCGTCCGGGAGGCCGGTCCCTACAACGCATCGAAATAACAGAGCGATAAAT
>JAZNHQ010000173.1:0-12446 GCA_045577035.1 Faecousia sp.
TTTGAGGCAATTGACTGAGGGAGAGAAAAAACCTTGATTTTACTACCCCTCAGTCCAAAATCAAAGATTTTGGACAGCTCCCCTGACAAGGGGAGCCGAGGGTGCGGTGCAACAATGAACAGAACGATAAATAGGAATTTACACTTTCCCATAAAGTGCCACGGTGAATTTGCGCAGAGCCTGGTCGCACTTGCGGTAAAGGGTGCTGCGGGTCAGGCCTGTGTGGATCTCCAGATCGCGAAGATTGCCCCAACCGGGGCTGATATACAGCTGCTTTAAAAGCTGCTGCTCCTGCTCTGTCAGCACCCCCAGGGCATTTTCTGTAAGGCGGATACACAGCCTGGCATCCCTGCGCGCCTGGGACAGCTCCTGGCGTTTGACCATATTGTCCAGCGCCCAATCGTCTTCTGCGCGCACCCGGCGGATCGCCAGCAGCTCCTGCTCCAACCGCTGCAGCTGCAGATCAAGGGAATCCAGCGACTGCACCCGGGCATTGTAGCTGCTGAGCATTTCCACCGCTTCCGCCTTCCAGTTCAGCACGGTCTATCCTCCGTTAAAAAGCGTTTTCGGGTGAGCTCCCACTTGTACAAAAACCATTTTTGCCACAGATAGCAGCGCTTGTTTTCGCACTGCTGGGGATCGGCCACTCTTGTACATCTTCTGCAAGGGTATCTGAATCGTTTTGACATATGTTTTTCTCCTTTTCTTCACATTGCCGGCACAGCGCCTTACCGGGCAGAAAGCATTCCGCACCGCACCCTCTACACCATCCGTAAGGGATCTCTCCCCCGGTGTCCTGCAGCGGCGGTCTTGCCCCAACCCACACAGGCCTGCGCCTGCGGCTTCGTAAATAGATCACCGGCATAGTTTTCTCCTGTTATGTACTTGTTCATGAACATCTGTACCCGCATTCTAGTACTTTATCGAGTACAAGTCAAGGACAATTCCTAAATTTTTGCCAGCTTTGTGTACTTGCACAAGTACTGCTCTCCATTTTTGCGCAGTTTTCACAAAAATCACGAATTCCAATTTATCGCACTAACACTTTTTGTCATTCTGAGGAGCGAAGCGACGAAGAATCCCCTATGGCGATGCGTCTATTTGGGGGATCCTTCGTCGGCAAAAGCCTCCTCAGGATGACAGCGTATCGAAACGATAAATTGTAATCTGCAATTTTGTTTTTGCCATTTTGAACAATACCAGGGTTATGTTTTTGTTTTTTGTGCCAATTGCATATTTTTCCATATTGTTTTATAATGTATTTGGTTATTTTTTAACATAGGACATCTGTCCGCAGCGCATAGACAGATATCCCAACCAATCAAGTTAGGAGGAATCCAAATTATGCAAAAGCACAAACGTTTATTTTCCCTGCTCATAGCTTTGGCTATGATCCTGTCCCTGCTGCCCGTGATGGCATCCGCTGTCACCATGACCGGCGGCGAGGTACTGTACTTGAAGCCCAACTCCAACTGGGCATCGGCCAGTGCCCGCTTTGCTATCTATGTTTTTGGCAGCAGTGGCAGTGCCTGGGCAAGCATGACCGATACGGACAGCGACGGCGTTTATGAAGTCACTGTTCCTACCGGCAGCTGGACCAATGTGATCTTCTGCCGCATGAACCCCGGCTCCGACATCAATGACTGGGGCTACAAGTGGAATCAGTCCGGCAACCTGGAATATGATGGCACCAATAACCTGTGCACCATCGCCGCTGATCAGTGGGACTGCGGCTCCAATGTGACCTGGAGCTACTACGAACCTCCCACAGATATTCCCGAGTGGGAAAGCCCCATTGTTGACGGCGACTCCGTTACCTTCAACTACTGGTCTTCCGATACCCTGACCTCCGTGGATGTTCGCGGCACCATCAACAACTGGACCGAAACCGCAGAACACCACATGACCCAGGATGCCGAGACCGGTATTTGGTCTGTGACTGTTTCCGGCCTGTACAATGGCACTTATGAGTATAAGTTCGTGACCAACGGCTCCAACTGGATCAACGACCCCAAGAACACCGGCACACAGATCGGCGGCAACAATACCTTTACCATCACCGATGGTGTTGTTGACAGCAACGAGCCCGAGTATACCAGCCCTGTGGTCAGCGGCACCAGCGTCACCTTCAACTACTGGCGTGCTGAGGAGTTCACCTCCGCTACCGTTTACGGCGACATGAGCGACGACGGCTGGGCAACTGCCTACCCCATGGTCAAGGACGAGGAGACCGGCGTATGGTCCGTTACCGTTGAAGTTCCCTACAACGGCACCTATGAGTACAAGATCGTCGTAGACGAGGCTTGGCTGGTCGATCCCAAGAACACCAACATTGCCGCTTCCGGCAACAGCGTTTTTGAAATCACCGAGGGTGTGGAAAAGCCCGTTGAGTATCCTGAAATCGTATACTTGCTGCCCAACTTTAACTGGATCAGCAGCGATGCTGCTTTTGCTGCATACTTCTACAATGACACTGCAAGCGAATGGGTCAGCATGACCGATGGTAATGCGGACGGTGTTTACGAAGCCTATGTTCCCGAAGGCATGACCTCCGTGGTCTTCTGCCGCATGGATCCCAATGGCAATCTGGCCTGGAACTCCGAAACCGAAACCAATGTGTGGAATCAGTCGGACGACATTGCAATTTCCACCGAGGGTTATGACCTGTACATCATGGATCAGTACGTATGGGGCAAGGATACCGAGAATCCCTGGGCAGCTACATGGGCAACCTACGAAGAAGTAACTGTTCCCGAATTCGAAAGCCCCAAAATCGACGGCAATTCTGTCACCTTCAATTACTGGCATTACGGTGCCACCTCCGTATCCGTCCACGGCACCATGGACAGCTGGGGCGAAGGCTATGCCATGACCAAGGGTGAGAACGGTCTGTGGTCTGTAACCATCGACAATGTTGCAGATGCTGTGCATCAGTACAAGTTTGTTGTGGACGGCGTCTGGATCCTGGATCCTTCCAACTGGGAGACCTATGACGAGCACGACGAAGAGGGCAACATCACCAATCAGAACAGCAAGTTCATGATCGGCACTCCCGTCGCTGAGATCTACGATGTGGGTGTGTACTTTACCTTTGAGGACGCTTACGCCGCTGTGGATTCCGCAAGCGGACACGTCGTCGCCCTGCTGACCGATGTGAACATCGACGGCCTGGCCGTTGATAAGGAACTAAACCTGGATCTGAGCGGTCATAACGCTACCTTTACCAACACCACCGGCGATCAAATGATCTGGGTTCAGGATAGCGCCACTGTGAATTGCGAGACCACCCAGTGGGGCACTCTGATCACTGACGCGAACTACGATTGCCTGGGCGGCTACGTTATGCTCCCCGAAACTGAGGGTCATTCCTTCCACTCCTTTAATGTGGAAATCACCCACATCAGCCTGAAGCCTGCGGACGATGCTCTGGGCTTCAAGGCACAGGTGATCGGCGACAGCGCTGTCATGGCCGCAGTTACCGGCTATGGCTTTGATATGAGCGTTAACGGCGGTGAAGCACATACCTTCTCCAACGGTGTCGCTCCCACTGACGGTGTCTTCTCCCTGCGTGTAAAGAACATTCTGGCCTGCGGCGGCGGTGAAATGGAAATCACCGGCGAGCCCTTCGTGATCATCAACGGCCAGAACATGTGCGGTGATGGCCAAACCACCACCATGAAGGAAGCCCTACAGGCAATTGATTCCGCATGGGATACCTATGATGCAACGCAGCAGGAGGCTGTAAGAACTCTGGTCAACGCTTATGCCGCTGTTACCGAAAAGTGGGAACTGGATAATATCCAGCCCTCCATCGACATTCCCATCGAGCAATAATATTTCTTGAAAAAGCCGCCCACCCGGGCGGCTTTTTTTACGAAAAGGCTCCCTCTGATGAGGGAGCTGTCTAATTGCCGATATTAGGCAATTAGACTGAGGGAGAGAAACATATTATCTCCCCTTGCCTTTTTATCAAAAAATATGCGACCATATAACAAAGAACACACAAAAACTAAGGTGATTAGTATTGAGAGTATGTAATTTAGAAATCAGCCAAAACTTCAATGGAGTTTGTGAATATATAGATTCAGCTGTCAAGCAAAGAATTGACACAAGATAAAATCTCTCCCTCAGTCACGGCTACGCCGTGCCAGCTCCCTCATCAGAGGGAGCCTTTTTGGAATCTTTTGTTGCATATTATGCTGTTTTCATATATAATAATGTAGAAAATGGAAAATATGCGCTTAGGAGGTTATTTTTTATGAAATTGTTTGGAAAACGGACGCTGTGTCTGCTGATGACCGTAGCCATGCTCTTTGGTATTCTGCCGGTCTTTGGCTCTGCAGCCAGCGGTACCACTCTGTACTTAAAACCCAATGCCAACTGGAATGTAGACGGTGCCCGGTTTGCCATCTACTATTGGAACAGCGGCGGCGACGGTTGGGTCAGCATGGCCGTCAATGGTGACGGTGTTTATGAAGGCACAGTTCCCGCAGGCTACACCAATGTGATTTTCTGCCGTATGAACGGCGGCACCACCGCCAACAGCTGGGATAACAAATGGAATCAGACCTCCGACCTGACCATTCCCACAAACGGCAACAACTGCTACACCGTGGCAGAAGGTGCCTGGGATAAAGGCAGCGGCAGTTGGAGCACCTATACGCCCCCTGTGCAGGAGGATATCACCTGCAATGTGACTCTACATTTTGCCGATTCCAAGAACTGGGGCACGGTCTACGCCTACACCTGGGAAACCGACGGCACTACGCCCCTGGGCGGCTGGCCCGGCACTGCCACCGGCACCGACGAGAACGGCCTGTACACCGTCTCTTACCAGGCTGAGGTTTCTTCCGGTGAAGGCCTGAATTTCATCTTCAACGACGGCGGCAACGGCAATCAGACCGTTGACCTGTCCATTCCCTACGCCCAGCTGACCTCCGGAAGCGTGGAACGCTGGATCCAGCCCACCACGGAATATGCAGACGAGGACACCGCCAACACCAAGTACAACTGCGAGGTTCTCACCTCCGCTGACGGCATCGTGCAGAGTCCGGTGGTAAACGGCACCTCTGTGACCTTTGAATACAAGGACGCCTCCGCCTCCTCTGTGAAGGTGGCAGGCTCCTGGAACAGCTGGGATCCGCTGTCCATGTCCAAGAACTCCCAGGGTGTTTGGAGCCTGACCGTGAATAATGTGACTCCCGGCATCCATACTTACAAATTTATTGTGGGCAGCGATTGGGTCACCGACCCCATCAATCCCTGGATCATGGCGGATAGTGACGGCAACCGGAACAGCGCCTTCATTGTGCTGGACCCCAACGCCGTGGATAATAATGAGATCACTGTGAAGATCCACTATGCCCGTTCCGACAACAACTATTCCGGCTGGAACGCCTGGCTGTGGGGTCTGACCTTTGAATCCGGTCAGTACGACCTGGTAAATGAGGACGGTCACATGACCGCCACCGTGACTGTCCCTGGCCGCAGCACCCAGGCTGTATATTACATTCTCCGCCACTCCACCTCCGAAAATGCCTGGGAATCCCAGGAATACGGCGAACGCCTGGTAGACCTGAGTGATATCGTCTCCGGCACTGTCCACTGCTATGTGGATTCCGGCGTGTTCTCCACCGTCCGGGTGCTAAGTACCGATGTGGTGAAAGGAAATAAGATTTCCTCCGTGAAATTCGACTACGAAGCCGGTAACAAGATCACCGTCACCACCAACCAACTGCTCTCTGATCCCGCAAGCGAGCTGACCGTCACCGGCGGTGCAACCGTACAGAGCATTTCTACTGTGGGCAGCACCAACACCCTGACCCTGGATCAGCAGATCGCTCTGTGCGACCTGTATCAGTATAAGATCCTCTTTGACGGTTACGCCTACGATATCGACTATACCCCCGCCTACACCACCGACCGTTTTGCCGATGAGTTTACCTACAACGGCAACGACCTGGGCGCTACCTGGACGGAATCTGCCACGACCTTCCGTGTGTGGGCTCCCACCGCCAAGGCCGTGAAGGTCAACCTGTACACCGCCGGCAACGGCGATACCGGCATAGGCTCTTATGCCATGACAGCCGATGTGAACGGCACCTGGCTGTATACCTTCCAGGGCGACCTGCAGGGCAAATACTACACCTACACGGTCACCGTAGACGGTGAAGATGCGGAGGCCTGTGACCCCTATGCCCGCACCACCGGTGTCAACGGCCAGCGGGGCATGATCATCGACCTGGATTCCACCGATCCGGAAAACTGGGGCGAATACGAAAATCCCAACCCCGTAGCATCTTACACCGACGCGATCATTTACGAGCTGCATGTGCGGGATTTCTCCATTGACGACTCTTCCGGCATCAAGGACGAATGGCAGGGCAAATTCCTGGGACTGACCCAGACCGGCACCACCAATTCCGCCGGTAATTCCACCGGCCTGGACTATCTGAAGAACCTGGGCATCACCCACCTGCACCTGCTGCCCATTTACGACTACGGCTCTGTGGATGAGACAAAATGCGACAGCTTCAACTGGGGCTACGATCCGCAAAACTACAATGTTCCCGAAGGCTCCTACTCCACCGACCCCTATAACGGCCAGGTGCGTGTGCAGGAAATGAAGGAAATGGTCTCCGCCCTCCACGAAAACGGCATCAGCCTGGTCATGGATGTGGTGTACAACCATGTTTATGATGCAGAGGATTTCTGCTTCAATAAGATCGTCCCCGGCTATTTCTCCCGGAAATACGATGACGGCAGCTACTCCAACAGCTCCGGCTGCGGCAACGACACCGCCTCCGAGCGGGAGATGGTACGCAAGTACATCATCGACTCTGTTCTGTACTGGACAGAGGAATACCATATCAACGGCTTCCGCTTCGATCTGATCGGCCTTTTGGATGTGGATACGGTCAACCAGTTGGTGGACGAGGTTCACAAGACCCACCCCGATGTGCTGTTCTACGGCGAAGGCTGGACACTGGGCGGCGCAGTAGAGCCCGGCACCCAGATGGCAACCCAGGCCAACGCCAAGCTGACCCCCAATATGGCATACTTCAACGACCGTATTCGCGACGCCATGGGCGGCTATAACGGCAACGGTACCGGCTTTATCTCCGGCAATTCCGAAAAAGCTGAACAGCTGGCTTCCAATTTCCGTGCCATTACTGACTACACCACCGATCCCCAGCAGCTGATCCAGTACATCTCCTGCCACGACAACCACACCCTCATGGCAAAGATCCTGCTGTCCACCGGCAAATCTGCTATTGATGCGGATGCGGTGAAAATGAACAACCTGGCAGCGGCCATCTACCTGACCTCCCAGGGTGTGCCCTTTATCCACGCAGGCGAAGAAATGCTCCGTCTGAAGGTAAAATCCGACGGCAGCTTTGACGAAAACAGCTATAAATCCAGCGACAGCGTCAACGCCATTCAGTGGAACAATCTGCAGACAGAAATGTACGCAGACACCTTTGCCTACTACCAAGGCCTCATTGCCTTCCGCAAGGCACATCCCGCCCTGCGCTACGCCACCGCCTCAGAAATCGCATCCAATGTGACCACTGTGGACGGCTCCGGCCTGTCCCTGCAGTTTAAGATCAGCGGCAGCGCCGCCGGTGACATTGCAGAGACTATTTATGTGATCTTCAACGGCAGTACATCCGATGTGACCGCCAGCCTGCCCTCCGGCACCTGGGGCGTGTGTATTGACGAGGAGGATGCAGGCACCCAGATCCTGCGTACCGTCAGCGGCAGCGTGACCGTAGCACCTATTTCCGCCATGGTTTTGGTGCAGAATCAGACAGTGGCCGCCCAGGTGGGCAGCACCCTGTATTCCACCGTCCAGGCAGCCGTTAATGCAGGCGGCACTGTGAAGCTGCTGGCAGATTCCACCGAGAGCGTAACCGTCAATTCCAATCTGACCCTGGATCTGAACGGTCACAATTTGAGCAAGATCACCGTGGCAAACGGCGCTACCTTGAATCTGATCGACACCGCCACCGACGATTACACCGGCAGCTACGGTACCGTATCCGTCACCGGCAATGTCAATGCCATCTCCCAGGCAAACGACAAATCTTACCTGGTGGTCGGAAGCAATGGCAGCTATTCTGCCCACTGCTTCCGAGTGGCATTGTCCCACATCAGCCTGAAACCTGCGGATGATGCTTTGGGCTACAAGACAATCCTTGAGGGTGACAGCGCCGTACAGGCTAATGTGAAATCCATGGGCTTCAACCTGTGGGTCAGCGAAAACCATATCAAGACCTACGAAAAAGACAGCGTGACTCAGCTGACCCTGCGGCTGAAAGGGATTATGGAAGCCAACGGCGGCGAAGTGCCCATCTGCGGCAACGCCTTTGTGGTGTTCCAAAACGGCCAGACCGTCACCTGCGACACCTACCAAACCACCATGCGGCAGGTACTGGAAGCCGTGAGCGACAACTGGAGCAATTACACCGCCGCACAGCAGTCCGCTGTCTGCGACCTGGTTGCTGCCTATAAAGAAAAAATGACCGGCTGGGATATTTCCAACATCCCTGGCTGATCGCACATAAAAAACGGAGGAATTATTTATGATCGGTAAACTCATTAAAGTCATCGCTATTATTTTCCTGGCAATCGGACTGGTGGCAAGTCTCCTTGGCGGCATATATGTCATGGACTACGATGAGCCCGTGGGACTGATTCTGGCTCTGGGCGGTATCGTGTTCTCTATCATTTTCTTTGCCATACTCTACGGCTACGGCGCACTGATCGACACCAACACCTCTATCGACGAGAAGATGGATCTGATGCTGTCCTGCCTCAAGCGGACAAACGCCCCCCAGGCCCCCGTTTATCAGCCCCCTGTGCAGAACTATCAACCTCCCGTACAGAGCGCATATCAGCCCCCTGTACAGCCTGTATACCAGCCTCCTGTGCAGAGCGTGGCACAGCCTCAGCCCGTAGTACAACCTGCCCCCGTAGTGCAGCCCGAACCCGTAGCACAGCCCGAGCCTGTGGCACAGCCTGAGCCCGTAGCGCAGCCTGAGCCCATCGTTGCGGATACACCTGCCACCGGCTGGAAATGCTCCAACTGCGGCGCAGAGTATCCCGTTCTTACCGCCTTCTGCCGATCCTGCGGCAACAAGAGAACCTAAATTCCCAAAGTTGTGCCGCCCGTTTTTATTTTGACACTGTATGCACAGGAAAGGCAGTAACATGAAGAAACTATATAAATTCGTGCGCTGTCTGTTTATGGTAGCGTTGCTCTATGTAGCAGTTTTCGCAACACTACTCTGTGCCAGGAATGTGTTGCGGCACAATCGCGCGGCCGACACCAAAGTGACTATAAACGCCACTGTCAGCCGTTATGAGCATTACACTGAACATGACAAACTCAGAAAAGAAGATCGTTGGCGGGTCTATATATCCTATCATTATGACGGCACGAATTATAGTGATGTTTTCTATGAGCACGCCTACCGTCAGCCTCAACTGGGAAAAACGGTTTCTGTAAAAATTGATCCAGCCAATCCAGGCGAGATTTTGCCGGGTAAAATGGAATTTTATGTTAGCCTGTTTTGCATTCCCAGTATGTTGACTGTAATCGGATTATTTATCTATGATCGCCTTCTGAAATACATGAGACGCCGTGCTGCCTCCCAAGAGTTTGGGAAAGAAGAAGCTCTTCGCCGCGCCCCATATCAAACCTTTGCCATTTTGGCTGCGCTCATGCTGGGCAGCGGCATAGTCTTCTACATCTTTGCACATAGTTTTTTGTATTTATTGTCCGGCTTGATCGCACTGATTCTCCCCTGGTATTTCTCCCGACATCCACGGGATTGGACTTCAGCCAAATAAAAATCCGGTGCTTTGTATTTTCACGCAAAGCACCGTTTTTATTATAAGTACCCATTTATCGTACAGTCCCTATCCCTTCCCCCGAGGGGAAGGTGTCACCAGTGCGCACACTGGTGACGGATGAGGGGCGTGCGTCACAGGACCTGTATCGTGGAGCGTTGTTGGATATCGCTTACCCCTCATCAGTCAAAAAAACGGTTGCGAAGAGCCGCTTTTTTGACAGCTTCCCCCCAGGGGGAAGCCTTTGCGCAACGAAACGACAGTGCGATAAATTGGAATTTACTTTTATTGATAACTGGTATATAATGGATACAACCAAATTGTAAAGGGAGCAAATATATGAGAATTATCAAATCCATCCCCGGACAGAATATTTATTTCCAGGAGTCCGTTTCCGAAAAGGGCAACATTGCCCAGGGTCGTGAGCGGGGCATTATCAACATTTATGACGAGATCAAGTATCAGCCCATTCTGGGCATCGGCGGCGCTTTCACCGAATCCTCCGCCTACAACTATTCTCTGCTGACCCCCGCCCAGAAAAAGGACTTCATGGAAAAGCATTTCAGCCGTGACAAGGGTATTGGCTACAATTTCGGCCGCTGCCACATTGGCTCCTGCGACTTCTCCCTGGATATCTACAGCTATGTGGAGCAGGGAGACCCCGACCTTTCTACCTTCACCCTGGAGCGTGACCGCAAGTATGTGATTCCCTTCATCAAGGACGCCCAGAAGTACACCGGCGAGGATCTGATGCTCTTTGCCTCTCCCTGGTCTCCCCCAGCCTACATGAAGGACAATGAAAGTGCCGTAGAAGGCGGTAGTCTGAAGGAAGAATATAAGCCTCTGTGGGCAAAATTCTACGCCCGGTACATCCAGGAGATGGAAAAAGAGGGCATTACCATTTCCGCCATTTCCGTGCAGAACGAGCCCAAGGCCATCCAGCCCTGGGAAAGCTGCGGCTACACCGCAGCGCAGGAAGCAGAATTCATCGAGAAATACCTGGCTCCCACCCTGGACGCAGAGGGTCTGTCCCATATTAAGATCATCATCTGGGATCACAACAAGGAGCGTGTCTATGAGCGCGCCAAGGAGACCCTTTCCTCCCCCGCCGTCAACGAGCGGGTGTGGGCAGTGGGTCACCACTGGTACTCCGGCGACCATTTCGAGGGTCTGCGGCTGGTACATGAGCAGTTCGGAAAGGTGCTGATCAGCTCCGAGATCTGCGGTCTGATCTACGAAGATCCCATCACCCTGGCCGAAAAGTACGGCAAGGAGCTGTGCGAGGATTTCAACAACTTCACCAATATGTTCTGCGACTGGAATATGCTGCTGGATCAAGAGGGCGGCCCCTTCCATAACCGCACCCGCAAGCCCAAGCCCGGTCAGAAGATCTTCGAGGACAAATCCCGTGGCTGCCACGCTCCGGTACTGTTCGATAATCGCACCGGCGAGTTGAACTACACCCCCATTTATTATTACATCGGCCATTTCTCCAAGTACATTCAGAAGGGCGCTGTCCGTGTGGCAACCACCAAGCACGACCACAGCATCCATACCGTGGCCTTCCAGAACCCCGACGGCTCTCTGGTGTTGGTGGCCATGAACCCCACCGACGAAGCACAGAGCGCCATCGTCCGCCACAAGGATGTCTGCACCCAGGCCACCCTGGAGCCCCATTCCATCCTGACAGCAATTCTGTAAGAGACCGCATATGAAGAAAAAATCAACCTCTATTGGTGAGATTCTGCTTTACCTGTTTGCCGCTGTGATAGCCGCTCTGTTTCTTCAGGCCACCGTCAGCGGTGCCAACAGCGTGTCCGATGTGCTCAAGGCCGGCGACAATGCGGTAACCCTGCAAGCCACTATCTCCAGCTACGAAGAGCGCGTGGAGATCGACGAAGGCTATGAGTCCACCTCTTACGACATCTTTGTCTCCTACGACTATGACGGTGAGCATTACAGCTATGTTCGATATGACAACAGCTACAGCAAGCCCAAGCTGGGCAAAACCGTCACCGTGAAGATCGACCCGGCCAATCCCGACGAGCTTTTGGCGGGCAGTGGCGAGCTGGGTCTGTCCACCATCGTTTCCTGCCTGTTTTTAACCGGCTTTGCCCTGCTGGCCTATTGGGGGCTGCGGGAACTGCTGCTGAAGCGGGCGAAAAAGCAAGAGTATGACCGTGAAGACGCGCAGAAAAAGACCAAGGCCTATGCTTATGGGCTGACCGCCGCTGTGCTGGCTGCCGCCGGATGGCTGTACTACCACTGTGTGGGCACATGGGTATATATGGTCTTTATGGGCGTGGCAATGCTTTTGATGTCGCTGATCCTGTACATCAGATCCCGAAAGAAAACTGCAGAATAAAACATATAGAAACGCACCAAAGCCCCGAGCCTAACCGCCGGGGCTTTGCCATTGTGATAAATTCCAATTTATCGCTGCGTTTACCACCGCACCAAAGCCTCCCCTGTGTAAGGGGAGGTGGGCAAAATCTTTGATTTTGCTCGGAGGGGTTGTCAATCCCTCTGTCAAAGATCAAATAGATTTTTGACAGGGCCCACTTTACACAAGGGGGCCTTTACGCACCGCC
>JAZNHQ010000174.1:0-3142 GCA_045577035.1 Faecousia sp.
TCTGTTTACCACCGCATCAAAGCCTCCCCTGTGTAAGGGGAGGTGGGCAAAATCTTTGATTTTGCTCGGAGGGGTTGTCAATCCCCCAGTCAAAAATCAAATAGATTTTTGACAGCCCCCTTTACACAAGGGGGCCTTTGCACACCGCCGCAACAGAACGATAAATATGAATTTGTATAGGAGAAATGTATGGAACAAAAATTTATGCAAGCTTTGGCGCAGGCCAGAGAGCAGGCAACCGCTTTGGGTGTACGGATCCGGCCTGTGGAATCCTTGGAACAGGCACACCGGATTCTGTCCTCGCATAAGGAAAGTGACGGCTTTTCCCATTTGGCCAGGCTGGGTCGTTTGGATCTAAGCCTGGATGCCCTGGCAGTGAAAAAGCAATTTACCGCCCTGTTTTCCGACGAAGAAGCCAATAATGCTTTAATGCGTCTTATGGATGCAGGATATAGGTTTTAAGAGCGATTGATAAAACATCCCATAAAGAAGGAATTTCATTTCTTCTTTATGGGATGTTTTATATTTTTTAAAAAAATACCTTTTAATCAAAAATATCTATTGACGTATTCTTTCCCTCATGTTCTAATAGTTTTAGATAATACAAGGAGGTTTTTCCAATGTGCTATTAAGCTCAACCAAAACTTTACTTGTTTTCAATCACTCTTCCATAAAAAACTTAAACCAAGTTATTACATATTACCCCGATAATCACAGAAAGGAGCTTGACTATGAAGGCATTTAAGAGGATAATGATATTAACAACCTGACTGGCAGTAGTGCACTTGATGATATAGATGTCGCACAAGGTTACTACGGCAGCAATTATAACCGGTATCTTGATAGTGCCAATGTTGCTGGGTTGTTAGAAGAATACGGAATAGATTACGAGGGAGCTTCTGCATACGGCTATGGTACATTTACTGATGAAGATATTTACATTAGCCTGTACAATGATTTTCCTGTATTCGGTTGTTTTCAAGTTGTGGGAGGGGTAGGCCATGCCGCAACCATATATGCCTGCAACATGGTCGCCGGACGTATGAGTGTTGCGGATCCCAGCGGAGGTTCCTATACTGCAACAATAAACAGCGACGGACTGTACTCTTATGTAAACACCAGTAATAGCTCTACCCTTGTGTTAGAATTTGCCCTTTTCTATCCTGATTGATAATTTTTAGCCATGAAGAAATTTTTATGCAGGAAGATACACCTGCGGATCAACATACTGGCGCTGAGCCTGGTATTGCTTTTTATTCTGGCAGCGGCGCTATCTTTCCATTATCAGGTGGCGCAGAATCTGTATTACCGGCTCATGCAAGCCAGCTGGATAGACTCTGCCCATATGCGAATCCGCGGCGACGAATATGTGGAGCTGGATCGGGCAGAAATTGCCCAGTTGGTGGACATATTAAACGATGTGAAGATCAAAGACGGTGTCCACAGATATTACCCTACCACATACAGTTCTACCTGTTTCCAAATTACATTCCGTAACGGCAAAACATTATATATCAACATTATGTTTGGCAAATTGAGGCTGAACGAATACGAATATCCGGATTATAAAACAGGTCAGAAACTTTTGGATTTATACGATGTCTTAAGTCAGCCGTACCTGGAGCAGGAGTCCTTATCATGAAGTTTTGGAAAAAATCATTTACCCTGCGAATTCCGGTCTGGTGTCTGATTCTGATCTGCATTTTAACCATAGTGGGAGTTGTGCTGTGTATACTGTCCCAGACCAATTTCTGGCTGAATCTCCAATTGCGCACCATGGACACCCAGGATGTGGCTTCCATCACTCTATACATGGGCGAACACAGCGTAGTTCTGGATAAGACAGATACAAAACAAATGGTTAAGCTGATCAACACCATAGAATTGGAGGGAAAACCCTTTATCCCCGAAGGATGGATCGGCAGCGGATCTCTTTATACCTATAAGGTCACGCTGAAAAACGGAGATATCTTGTATATGGATGATAAATCTCTTCCAGATGCTTATCTTTATCATATCAACGATAAACTCTATTACGCCGGAAATAAAGAAAAGGTCTCCTGTACTGCTCTTGACCAATGGTTGGAAATATATCAAAGCCACTGCATCAAATATTTCAGCACAGATCCCTACAAAAACCCGGTCAACAATACCCCGTAACCAAAAAACCACCTGGAATTCCAGGTGGTTTTTTGTCGATATTTTCACTTCGTGAAATCGATATATTTTCCTATAGAAAATTCGATATGTTTGTTTCACAAACTCGATATGATATAGCTCCCTCTTGCACCGCAGTGCATATCGAGTGCGTTAGCACATATCGAACGCCAAAGGCGTATATCGAAGCTCCCTCAGGGAGCTATATCGATATTAATACATTCCGCCACCCTGGGCTGCGGCAGCGGCTGCTGCGGCGTCAGCGGCAGGATCGGGCTTGTCGGTGACCAGGCTTTCGGTGGTCAGCACGCAAGCGGCGATGGATGCGGCGTTCTCCAGAGAGGAACGGGTAACCTTGGTGGGGTCAACGATACCGGCAGCGATCATATCCACATACTGCTCGGAGTAAGCGTTGTAGCCATAGCCAACCTTCTTGGAATTACGGATCTTCTCGTAAACCACGGAGCCGTCCACACCGGCGTTCTCAGCGATCTGACGGATGGGAGCCTGCAGAGCGGTAGCCACGATACGGGCGCCGGTCTTCTCGTCACCGGACAGGTGAGCGATCAGCTTCTCAACAGCGGCAATGGCGTTGACCTGGGCGGTACCGCCGCCGGCCACGATGCCCTCTTCCACAGCAGCGCGGGTTGCGTTCAGGGCGTCTTCAACGCGCAGCTTCTGTTCCTTCATGGCAACCTCGGTCTGAGCGCCGACCTTGATCACAGCAACACCGCCGCTGAGCTTTGCCAGCCGCTCCTGCAGCTTCTCACGGTCGTAATCGGAGGTGGTGGTAGCGATGGAAGCACGGATCTCATGGGCCTGGGCAGCGATGGCAGCGGGATCACCCACGCCATCCACGATGGTGGTGTTGTCCTTGGTGACCACGATCTGACGGCAGCGGCCCAGATCGTTCAACGTTGCGTCAGTCAGCTCCATGTTCAGCTGGCTGGAGATCACGGTGCCACCGGTGAGGACAGCGATGTCC
>JAZNHQ010000175.1:0-4190 GCA_045577035.1 Faecousia sp.
CAGTCCATGGCATCCATCATGACGGTGTCCTCGTCGTAATCGCCGTCCTCGTTGTCGATCACTAGAACGCCCTTCTTGTCAAAGCTCCAGCTCACACAGCCGGAAGCGCCCAGGTTTCCGCCAAACTTGTCGAAATGGTGGCGCATGGAGCCTGCGGTACGGTTGCGGTTGTCGGTCATGGTCTCCACGATGACGGCCACACCGCCGGGGCCGTAGCCTTCGTAGGTGATGGATTCGTATGCATCGCCGCCGCCGGCACCGGCAGCCTTCTCCAAACAACGCTTAATGTTGTCGTTGGGCATATTGGCGGCCTTGGCCTTGGTGATAACGGTTGCCAGGCGGGAGTTGTTGGCGGGATCGGTAATGCCGCCGCCCTCCTTCACAGCCACGATCAGCTCCTTGGCGATCTTGGTAAAGGCAGCAGCACGCTTTGCGTCCTGTGCGCCCTTGGTTTTCTGAATGTTATGCCATTTGGAATGTCCGGACATAAATATCTACCTCGTTACTTAAAAATTTCAATCTATTCTACCACAGCTTTTTGGGAAATTCAACCGATTACAGAAAGAATTTCGCACAATCTGTGTGATTTTTAGAGATAACCACGGAAATTTCCGGGAATTGTGCCTGCAGTTTTTCGGCCAGCACCGGGCAAACCGGGTTTTCTGTGTGGAAATGACCGGCGTCGATCAGATTGATGCCCAGCTCCTTGGCATCCCAAAACTGGTTGTAGCGCACATCGGCAGTCACAAATGTATCACAGTCTGCACGCACAGCCTGCATCAGCTCGCCGCCGCAGGCCCCGCCGCCCACAGCTACTTTACGGACAGGCTTGCCGCCGTCTACATACCGCAGACCTTCACAACCCAGGCGCTTTTTTACATGGGCAAGGAAGGTATCCAGGGGCTGCTCGGTCACATTGCCCTGGCGGAGCAAGCCCCAGGGCTGCCCATCTTCGGTCACACCGGTGGGGGCGATCACATCAATATCCGTTAGCCCCAGGGTACGGGCCAGCACATCGTTGACACCGCCGGGAGCGCAGTCCAAATTGGTGTGGGCGTTGATGGCGGAAATGCCATGCTTTGCCAAAAACAAAATGGAGCGGCCCACGCTGTTGCTGTCGGTGATGGCCTGGGGCGCTTTGAAGATCAGGGGATGGTGGGTGACGATCAGATCCGCACCCTCCTGTAAGGCTTCCAGGCATACACTCTCAAAGGGATCCAGGGCAACCAGTACCTTTTTGACGCTCTGTCCGTAGCTGCCGCACAGCAGACCCACATTATCCCAGTCCATTTTCATGGAAGCGGGCGCCAAAGTGTTCATATAAGTAAGAATGTCGTTGACAGTTACCATTTCAGTTCCTCCAATTCTTTCAGTGCTTCCACCATGTCACTGGGCGCTTGCTCACCCCGTCCGTTGATGGCTCTGCGCAGCCGGAACAAAATGTCCTCATAGTATTCCCGCAAAATGGGGGAGGGCTGCACAAAGAGTGCAGGGGGAAAGTAGTGCTGTCCTACGGTCAGACGGGGAGCGGGGGGGCAGTAGAATACCTCCATGACCGTGTACAAAAACCGTCCGTCCCGGAGAACATTTTCCCGGTGGATAAACCAGCCGTTATCAGAAAGGTATTTACGCAGCATGGGGGTCTTGGACTGGCATTGCAAAATCAGCCGATAATGCTCTTTTTTCAGCCAGGGTGCGGCCTGCAAAATGGAAACCATGGTATCCGCACCCATACCGGCGCAGATCAGACTGTCAAAATCCTGGGGTATATTACGCACACCATCGGACAGATAAAAGGACATCTGATCCCGCACACCGAATTTTTCTGCATTGCGCATGGCGCTTTGCAGGGGCATTTCGTTGATATCCGCGGCGATGATGGAGCTGGCAATGCCCTGGCTTAGCAGATAAATGCCTGTATAGCCGTGGTCGCAGCCAATATCCGCCACCCGGTCACCGGGACCCACATACTGACAGCAGGCTTCCAGCCGTTTGGAAAGTGGAATGTTCATATCTTACCTCAAAAAACAATGCCACCCCGCAAGGGTGGCATCGAAGGATCAATTCTTAGCCTTCTCAGCCTGGTCGGCCTCATAAGCCTCCAGGAAGTGATTCAGCTGAGCCAGGAAAGGCTCGCAGTCGATGCCATGAACGGCGCAGGCCTCTTCCACGGTCTCACCTCTGGAGGAGGGGCAGCCCAGGCAGTGCATGCCGATAGCAAAGAACAGAGGAGCAGCCTGAGGAGCTACATCCAGCACATCACCGATGATGGTATCCTTTTCGATCTTAACAGCCATAATTATGACCTCCTTTGTAGTCTTGGGGTATTATAACCCCATCTGCGACAAAAAACAAGAGGGAATTTATTTACCTCTGCTATTTAGGTACTGACGAAGAGCCAAAGTCCAGTCGGTCTGAATAATATCGAAGCCCTTGTCCACGACCCAACCCCAGCCCTGATCCGGATTTCCGGTAACCGAAATATCGTCGGTGTGACCGCCGCTAAGAGGCTTCAGGCAGTTGTACAAAATGGTATTACACCAAAGCAAACGACCCTTGTCGTGCTGCATTTGAATATACGCATTGTCTACCAGAGGGGAGTCGTCCTTTGCAAAGACCAGCTCCACGCCCACCAGATTGATATCCATATGCTCCAGGGCTTCAGTGGCGTTGTCCTCTTCCTTGCAGATGGTCATAAACATCATATCCGGTGCCAGCTGCTCCATAGCTTTCAGATTCTCTATGTTGGCGGGGGCTTTCATCAGCACCTGATCCAGCATATTGTGCCGACGAACGGCCTGGATCACGGGCTCAAAATAATCCCAGCAATGATCCAAATTGATAAAACCACGATTTTTGTAGGTCTCCAGGAATTCGTCCAGGGTCACAATGCCCCATTCGGTCTTGGCACGGCAGTCGTTCACATAGCGCAGTTCCCTGACCTCGGACAAAGGCATCTGATCAATATGCACATCCACCTTCAGCTGGTTGACCTCCTGACCGGGATGAAAGATCACCGGCACGCCGTCACCGGTCATGGTCACATCGGTTTCCAAAATATCAGTGCCCATGCGAAGCGCTGCTTCAAATGCGGGAAGGGAGTTGTGAGGGATGTTACCGCACACTTCTCCGCGGTGTGTGGCGATCAAAATGCCCTTTTGGGCTCTGGCTTCATTGAGCGTACGAATCTTCGTCATAATCAAGCTCCTTTTCGTCAGTATACCAAGAATATACCACAGAATTCCCCATATTTCAATTGTACAATTGACAGAATTATGCAAAACGATGTACAATATCAAGGCTCCCCAATGCCTTCCCCCGGGGGGAAGGTGGCACGGCGTAGCCGTGACGGATGAGGAATACGGGCGACAATTTATAGATTATTGCTGTGTATCAGTCTTTTACCGGAACGAGGTATATGTATGAAAGTCTTAGTCAGTGCCTGTCTGTTAGGCACGAATTGTAAATATAACGGCGGCAACAACCTGGACGAACGGGTAATGGCCTTTTTGCAGGATAAAGAAATCGTACCGGTTTGCCCGGAGGCTATGGCAGGTCTGGGGATCCCCAGAACGCCCATGGAGATCGTAAACGGAACGCTTATCAACCGGGACGGCGTGGTAGTAGACGGTGCAGTTCGTGCTGCCATTGATCAGATCCTTGACCGACTGAAAGAAGAACCTGTAGACCTGGCTATCCTGAAATCCCGCAGTCCCACCTGCGGCGTGAAGCAGGTCTATGACGGCACATTCACCGGCACACTCATTGACGGCTTCGGCGTCCTTGCCCAAGCCCTCCGGGCTGCCGGTATCCCCACCATAGACGCGGAGGACATTTAAGGCTTCCTTGCAGGGGCGACAATTCTTCAAGACCTTTCGGTAAATAAAAAAAGCAGATACCCGGATGGGTATCTGCTTTTTGGTACACCAGCACATTCTATAATAGAACCGTTTACCTCTTTGAGGCTTACAGTTTTAGTTGCTTCCTTATAATTGAACGTTATGACCAATTTGTCGTCGTAAAGATATACGGCGTTTACAAAAATGTCGATCAGTCTTTGTTTGTGTTCCTTCGTTTCTAAACGCATGGCTTGAATTTGCTTCAACCATAATACCAAGCCCTCTTTCGTGATGGTGGGCTTCTTCATCTCTTCCTTGATGAGCTTCAAATTTATCTCATCTCTTGTCTGC
>JAZNHQ010000176.1:0-3657 GCA_045577035.1 Faecousia sp.
TTCTCCGCCTGCTATGTATTCTTTAACCCAGCGACATATCATCCCATGTTCTGCTCCGTATTCTTTTTCCAGTGCACGAACGGAGATATGGTCAAGCAAATGCTTTTTTACAATCTCTAGTTTTTGAGATGGTGTCCATAGGCGCTTCTTTTGTCCCTTTCTCATTATTTCACCTCCTATGTCTATATTTTAGCATAAAGAAAAGGTAGACAACATGGTGTTTTCCATGTGTCTACCTTTATCTTACAGCTTTATCCGCTTTTTGCGGACAGTGTGTTTGCTTTTTGGGTACTTACTACAAATCTTTTTCGTGTGGATTGCTTTTTTTAAGGATATTTGCTAAATTTTTATTGACTGGCAAAGAAAAATTTGCTAGAATGAATGCGTGTACACGAAATACAAATGAATGTATACAGGAGAATGGCATTTATGCCATTGAATCAATTTAGGAGGGATATTTGTGAGTAAGAAAGAAAAGAAAGTAAAGCAGCCCCGCGCAAAGCGCATGCCGACTATTCTGGAAGCGCTGATTCCCGTGGTGGCTATGCTGTTGGTCCTGTTCATCGGTAAGGGCGTTTTGGGTTTCAGCACCGAGCCTCTGCTGATCATCGTTGCCTGTGTTGCCGCCTTTATCGCATGGCGCGTTGGCTGCACTTGGGACGATATGCTGGATGAAATTTCCCAGAAGATCGCCAAGGGTATGCCCGCCATTCTGATCCTGATCACCGTTGGTGCCATGGTCGGTACCTGGATGACTTCCGGCACCATCCCCATGATGATCTACTACGGCGTTCAGATCGTCAGCCCCAAGTGGCTGCTGGTCACCGCATTCCTGATCACCTGCTTGGTCTCCGTTGCCACCGGTACTTCCTGGGGCTCCGTTGCCACCATGGGTGTTGCTCTGATGGGCATCGCCTCCGCTCTGGGTGTGAATCCCGCCGCCACCGCCGGTGCCGTTATCGCCGGTTCCTACTTCGGCGACAAGATCTCCCCCTTGTCCGATACCACCAACCTGGCTCCTCTGGCTGCCGGCAGCAACCTGTATGAGCACATCGGTCACATGTTCTGGACCACTGTCCCCGCCACCATCGTTTCTCTGGTCGTCTATGCCATTGTTGGGCTGAATGCCAACACCGCCGCTGGCGCTACCTCCGAAGCTGTTACCAACATGATGGCTCAGCTGGATCAGATGTATGATTGGAATATCCTGATCCTTCTGCCCGTGATCCTTGTTCTGGCTGGCTCTCTGCTGAAGCTGCCCACCATCCCCGTCATGATCCTCAGCACCGTCGTTGCCGGTGTGGAAGGCATCTTCATGCAGGGCATCTCCCTGGGCAATGTGCTGACCAGCACTGTTTCCGGCTTCAATGTTACCATGATCACCCGTCCCGGCTTCGATGCTGCCAATGCTGCGTTTGAAGTTACCAAGCTGCTGAACCGTGGCGGCATGAACGGCATCATGAGCACCACTCTGCTGGTCTTCTGTGCCTTCTGCTTTGCCGGTATCATGAGCCGCGCAGGCTGCCTGGAAGTTGTTCTGAAGGCTATCCTGTCTGTTGCCAAGACCACCGGTTCCCTGATCCTGGCCACCGTTATCTCCTGCATTACCATGGCTCTGACCACCGGCAACTCCTACCTGTCCATCCTGATTCCCGGTGAGATGTTCCGTGATGCTTACAAGGAGAGAGGCCTGCATCCCAAGAACCTGTCCCGTACCCTGGAAGATGCCGGTACCGTATTCGTTCCCCTGGTACCCTGGTCTGCCGCCGGTGCTTACATGACCGCTACTCTGGGCGTCGAGACCCTGGATTACCTGCCCTGGGCCATCCTGTGCTACACCGGTTTCATCTTCGCCATCATCTATGGCTTCACCGGTATCGGCATTGCCAAGCTGCCCAAGGAAGAGGAAGTGAAGTAATCAAAAACTGCCTGATTTTCAGGTGAAAGGGTTGCCCGGGTCGGTCTGCCGATCCGGGCAGCTTTGAACAAGCTTATCTCAATAACAGGAGAATGCAATCATGATCAAACTTATTAAAAACGCGAATGTTTATGCACCTGCGCCTCTGGGCAAGAAAGATATTCTGATCGTTGGCGAAAAGATCTGCCGCATGGCCGACAAAATCGAAGGCTATGATGATCTGCCCGATGTCCAGGTCTATGACCTGGAAGGCAAGCGCCTGGTGCCAGGCTATATCGATATGCACGTGCACGTCACCGGCGGCGGTGGCGAGCAGGGCCCCACTTCCCGCGTTCCCGAATCTCAGCTCAGCGTGTTTGTTGTTAACGGCATTACCACTGTGGTGGGCATGCTGGGCACCGACGGTATCACCCGCAGCATTGAGAATCTGGTGGCCAAGGCCCGGGCGCTGACCGAGGAAGGCATCACCGCTTACTGCCTCACCAGTGCTTATGGCTATCCTCCCATTACCATGACCGGTAGCGTGGAAAAGGATATTATGATGATCCCGCCCATGATCGGTGTCAAGGTGGCTGTTTCCGACCATCGCAGCTCCAACCCCACCGGCGAAGAGCTGATCCGCCTGGGTACCTCCGCACGCCGTGCCGGCCTGCTCAGCTGCAATCCCGGTCTGGTGACCATGCACATGGGCTCTGGTAAGGGCGGTCTGAACCCTGTGTTCTATGCGCTGGATAATTCCGATATTCCTGCCAAGAACTTCCTGCCCACCCATATGCTCCGCTGCCCCGAACTGACGGAGCAGGGCATTGAATTGGTTCGCCGCGACGGCTTCATTGATTGCACCGTTGGCTGCGACGATGTGGAGCTGGAAGTCAACGCCGATAAGCTGGCGGATGTGCTGAGCCGGGAGGGCGTTACCGCCGACCATGTTACCATGTCCACCGATGCCTACGGCAGCCAGCCCCGCTTCGATGAGAAGGGCGAATGCATTGGCCTGACCTATGCCTCTCCCAAGTATCTGCACAAGACGGTGCAGGGCCTGGTCAAGCGTGGCCTGGCACTGGAAGAGGTGCTGAAGCTGGTCACCTCCACACCCGCCAACCTGCTGGGCAGAGTGGGGCAGAAGGGCTGCGTGGCCGAGGGTGCTGACGCTGACCTGCTGGTTCTGGATGAGAATCTGGAGATCGATGGCCTCTTTGCCAGAGGCAAGACCGCTCTGTGGCAGGGCAAGGTCCTGATGAAGGGCAAATTCGAATAAAACGATCAACCGGGAGGGCACTGCCCTCCCGGTTTTCTCTGTTATTTCCGGAAATGTTTCTTCATTTCCTGTTGGGCGCTGAGTAATTCTTCCCGCAGTTCCCGGGCGCTGACACGCAACACACCGCTGCGAATGGAGCTGAGCTGCACCAAACCATCGGAGGTAGCCACCCGAACATTGTAGTTGGGTCCGATCTTTTCCAGCAGGCCTTCAATGTAGGCATCGCCGGTCTGATTTTCCTTGGTATAAACCACCTGGATGCCGGCAAATTCTGCCTTTTCGCCGGGATTGTCCTTGACCCTGTACCCATCAAATACCACCACCAGCCGACATTTTTTGTAGGCTGCGTAGCTGGAAAGCCGGTCACAAAGCTGCCGGCGGGCGGCCTCCAGATCCGACTCGGCTGTTTTTGCCAGATCCTCCCAGGCAAAGATCAGATTGTAGCCATCACAGATCAGATATTGCTGCTTGGGCGGTCGGA
>JAZNHQ010000177.1:0-3814 GCA_045577035.1 Faecousia sp.
CTACGGCGAGGGCCTCTACGAGTGCCCCGTTACCGTGGAGAATGAGAAGGACACCCTGGCTGCCCTGGCAGATGTGAAGGCCGCCGGCTGCAACGCCCTGGTGGTGTTCCTGGGCAACTTCGGCCCCGAGACCCCCGAGACTCTGATTGCTCAGAAGTTCAATGGCCCCGTTATGTACGTTGCTGCCGCTGAGGGCGACGGCGATCTGATCAACGGCCGTGGCGACGCTTACTGCGGCATGCTGAACTGCTCCTATAATCTGGGCATGCGTCATCTGAAGGCCTACATCCCCGAGTATCCCGTGGGCACTGCCGAAGAGATCGTGGACATGATCCATGACTTTATTCCCGTTGCCCGTGGCATCATCGGTGTCAAGAATCTGAAGATCATCACCTTCGGCCCCCGTCCTCAGGACTTCTTCGCCTGCAATGCCCCCATCAAGGGTCTGTATGAGTTGGGCGTTGAAATTGAAGAGAACTCCGAACTGGACCTGCTGGTTGCCTATAAGGCTCACGCAAACGATCCCAGAATTGAGGAGGTCTGCGCAGACATGGCTGCCGAGATGGGCGAAGGTAAGTACTATCCCGACCTACTGAAGCGTATGGCTCAGTTTGAGCTGACGCTCCTTGACTGGGCAGAGCAGCACAAGGGTGCCCGTGAGTACGTTGTCTTTGCTGACAAGTGCTGGCCCGCATTCCCCGAAACCTTCGGCTTCGAGCCCTGCTATGTCAATTCCCGTCTGGCTTCCCGTGGTATCCCCGTGGCCTGCGAAGTGGACATCTACGGCGCCCTTTCCGAGTACATCGGCTCCTGCGTTTCTCAGGATGCCGTCACTCTGCTGGATATCAATAACTCCGTGCCCAAGTATATCTACGACGAGGACATCAAGGGCAAGTTCGACTACGACATCAAGGATACCTTCATGGGTTTCCATTGCGGCAACACCCCCAGCTGCAAGATGTGCAGCGACTGCGCTGTCAAGTATCAGCTGATCCAGCACCGTCTGCTGGAGCCTGTAGGAAGCGAGCCTGACTTTACTCGCGGTACTCTGGAAGGTGATATCGCAGCATCTGACATTACCTTCTTCCGTCTGCAGTGCGACAGCGAGGGCAATCTCCGCTCTTACATCGCACAGGGCGAAGTCCTGCCAGTCAAGACCCGCAGCTTTGGCGGCATCGGCATCTTTGCCATTCCCGAAATGGGCCGCTTCTACCGCCATGTGCTGATCCAGAAGCGCTATCCCCACCACGGCGCAGTTGCCTTCGGCCACTACGGTAAGGCTCTGTATGAAGTATTCAAGTATCTGGGTGTTGCGGATATCGCCTACAATCAGCCTAAGAATATTCCCTATGCTACAGAGAACCCCTGGGGTTAAATATTATGGCAAAGTATAGTTTAGGCATTGAGCTTGGTTCTACACGAATCAAAGCGGTTGCCATTGATAAAAAGCATGTTCCTGTTTCTTCCGGTGATTACACCTGGGCATCTTCCTATGAAAATGGGATCTGGACCTATGATCTGGCAGAAGTTTGGCAGGGCCTGAAAACGGCCCTTGCCGGCATTGCAGACCGGGAATCTATTACAGCCATGGGCATCTCTGCTATGATGCACGGTTACCTGGCTTTTGATAAGGACTGGAATCTTCTGGTGCCATTCCGCACCTGGCAGAATACCATGACCGGACAGGCAGCGGCCAAGTTAACAGAAGTTTTTGGCTTTAACATTCCCCAACGCTGGAGCATTGCCCATCTGTATCAGGCGGTGCTGAATGACGAGAAACATATTTCTCAGATTGCCCATATCACCACATTAGCAGGCTATGTTCACTATATGCTGACCGGCGTGAATGCCATTGGAATTGGTGAGGCTTCCGGCATGTTCCCTATTGACAGCGAAAAGAACTGCTACGATGAAACAATGCTCAAGAAGTTTGACCATTTGGTGTCCGATAAGAACCTGCCTTGGAAGAATCTTACGGAAATCCTGCCGTCCGTTCTGGTAGCAGGTGAAAGTGCGGGCAGTCTGACCGAAAGTGGTGCTACCATGCTGGACGGTTTGCTCCCTGTAGGTGTTCCCTTTGCCCCTGCGGAGGGGGATGCCGGAACCGATATGACGGCGACCAATGCAGTTGCTCCACGGACGGGTAATGTGTCTGCCGGTACATCCATCTTCTCTATGGTTGTTCTGGAGCATCCTCTGAGCAAAGTGTATGAAGAAATCGATCTGGTGACTACCCCCACCGGCAAGCCGGTGGCCATGGTTCACTGCAATAACTGCACCAATGACTCCAATGCATGGGTGTCTGTTCTGAAAGAGACTGCCTGTTTGTTCGGCGCTGCTCCTGAAAATGGGGAGGTCTATACCAAGCTGTACGAAAAGTCTTTGGAAGGTGATCCCGACTGCGGCGGCATCCTGGTGTGCAACTATATGGCAGGCGAGGGCGTGACCCATCTGGACGAAGGCCGTCCTATGGTCATCCGCCGGCCTGATTCCAAATTCACACTTGCAAATTTCTTCCGCGCAAGTCTCTACTCCACTATGTCCACCCTTAAGATCGGTATGGATATTCTGGCAGAGGAAAAGGTTGCCATTTATTCTCTTACCGGACACGGCGGCCTGTTTAAGACCCCTGTAGTTGGACAGAAGTATATGGCGGCTGCATGTAACGCAAGCGTGACATGTATGGAGACTGCTGGTGAAGGCGGCCCTTACGGCATGGCGCTGCTGGCAGCCTATGCGGCAAATAAGGGCGGGGAATCGCTGGAAGAATATCTCAATGCCCATGTATTTGCGGAAGCCAAAAGTACCACACTTGCACCGGAAAAGATCGATGTGGATGGTTTCAATCGCTATATTGAAAACTATAAGCAGCTTTTGAAGGTGGAGCGAACCGCAGTGGAGGTTCTGTGATGCTGGAAAGCTTAAAAGAATTGGTATGTAAAGCAAATCTGGAATTACCGAAATACGGCCTTGTAACGTTCACCTGGGGAAATGTATCCGGTGTGGACCGTGAAAAAGGACTGATGGTGATCAAGCCTTCCGGTGTGGAATATGAGAGTATGACGCCGGAAGATATGGTGGTTGTGTCTCTTGCTACCGATGAAAAGGTGGAGGGTAAGTGGAAGCCTTCTTCCGACACCGATACCCATGTGGCGCTGTATAATGCGTTCCCTAATATTGGTGGCATTGTGCATACCCATTCCCGTTGGGCAACCAGCTGGGCGCAGGCGGGACGGGGAATTCCTGCTTACGGTACGACCCACGGTGACTATTTCTATGGAGAAATTCCCTGCACCCGAAAGATGACTCCGGATGAAATTGCGGGAAAGTATGAACTGGAAACAGGCAATGTAATTGTTGAAACCTTTGAAAAACTGTCTGCCGACGATATTCCCGCTGTGCTTGTTCATAGCCACGGCCCGTTTACCTGGGGAAAAGATCCTCATAATGCTGTCCACAATTCTGTGGTGCTGGAAGAACTTGCCTTTATGGCTTTCCATACGGAGGCTCTTTGTCCCGGAAAGGAATCCATGCAGCAGGAACTGCAGGACAAGCACTATCTGCGTAAGCATGGTAAGAATGCTTACTACGGACAAAACAACTGAAGCCAAGTGGTATTGGGGATGCATAGCATTCATCTCCTCTCTTAACGGGTATGGGTGGGCCCACCACCCATACTCACCCTTTTAAGTGTCAAAATACGGAACCGTGCTTTGACATTTGCAACGCTGCAGCGATGTGTGCCGCACAAATTTTTCTGAGTTTCCATTTGTGCGGCATTGAAAATTCCCACAGACTTTCCTCTCCTTGCCTG
>JAZNHQ010000178.1:0-4545 GCA_045577035.1 Faecousia sp.
GGGACAGGGCACATTGGAAAATGTGTATATTCAGTTTGATATTGAGAATATGCAGGCAGGAGCCGCAGACGGCACCCAGAACCACTGGTATCACAGCACCAGCATTCTGTTCAATATCGGATACTGGAATATCCCCATCAAGAATGTGGTTGTGGAATACAATGAGCCGTTAAATAATCCCAAGGGCTGGGGCTATGCATTCGGTCAGATTTACGGCAGTTATAACGTAAACGACTTCCTTATTGTCGGTGCAGATAACTTCTACCAGCAAGGAATGGGCGCGCACTACAGCACGATGAAGGCTGACTGCTACTTAAGCCGTGACGATCTAAAGGCGAAGGCACCCGATCTTTCCACTTTTGAAAACGACTTTTGGACCGTTGTGGACGGCTATCCCGTACCCCAAAAGCTGGTCAATTATGTTCCTCCTGCCAAGGAGGAAACGGTTGACCTGAACGCTGTTACCTGTATGGAGCCTGTGGGCAGTATATTCACCGTTGATTTTGGCGAGGAAAAGGGCCTGGTTGCAGGTATGTCCTTACAGTCTGCCAAAATCGGAGGCAAAGCCTTTGCGGTTGCGGATTACAATAACGGCATCGTCACGCTGGATGTGGCGACGGTTCAGGATATGGTGGGTGAGAGCACTGCAAGCCTGGTCTTCAAAAGTGCAACCAACACCTTGATCGTACGGGCGAAAATCATTGTATGCACCCAAGTTATTCGCACTGCCGATGATCTGCGTGCATTCCCTGATGCAATGAAGAAGACGCCTGACGGCTATTTTGCACTGGGTAATGACATCGATTTTGCCGGATATACCTATTCCAACAACGCAACCATTCCCTTTACCGGCACCTTTGACGGCCGCGGCTATACCATTTTCAATTTCTGCTCCAAGCCCTCTGCTACAGATGCCACCGGCGGTTTCTTCGGCGAGCTCTTCGGTACAAACGGCAACGGTTTGGAACTGCCCGGCACACTGAAGAACATCTCCTTTGTGGATGCCACCGTCAAGGGCTACGGCGGATTCCTGGGAATGAAGGGACAGGGCACATTGGAAAATGTGTATATTCAGTTTGATATTGAGAATATGCAGGCAGGTGCGGCAGACGGCACCCAGAACCACTGGTATCACAGCACCAGCATTCTGTTCAATATCGGATACTGGAATATCCCCATCAGGAATGTGGTTGTGGAATACAATGAGCCGTTAAATAATCCCAATGGCTGGGGCTATGCGTTCGGTCAGATTTACGGCAGTCAAAATGTAAACAACTTCCTCGTTGTGGGTGCAGATAACTTCTACCAGCAAGGAATGGGTTCTCTTTACAACACAATGCAGGCTGACTGCTATACCAGCCGTGACGATCTGAAGGCAAAGGCACCCGATCTTTCCGCTTTTGAAAACGACTTCTGGACAATTGTAGACGGCTGTCCTGTACCCAAAAAGCTGGCCGATCAGTAAATACCTTTCGGAAAATCATAGCATCAACGATCTGTAAGCATGGAAAATGTGAGGAGGGGTGTTTGCCACCCCCCTCATCTTTGGCTATTATGGATCGTTTTCAGCATGCAAGAAACTGCATTGACACACCACGGCATCCTGGATCTAATCATCATAGAGTTTACTGTGATGTGTGCGACTGATTATTGTTTGCCGATAACATAAAGAATTGCAGGAGGCACATATTTATGAATAGAATACCAAAACGACACACCCATCAGAAACGCAGGGATTTGGGATTTTACATTCTTTTAATGGCATTCCCGGTTATTCAGTTCCTGGTGTTTTATATTGGTGTGAATGCCAGATCCATTATGATGGCCTTCCAAAAAATCGATGTCGCCAATCACACCACCACGTGGACGATGGATAACATCCGCAATGCGTTCCAAATGATGACCGAGAATCCGCAGATGCTGAGTATTCTTGGCGTATCTATCCTATCGTATCTAATGACCCACGGCATCGGCATTCCTCTAGCACTGTTTTTCTCCTACTACATTTATAAAAAAATGCCGCTTCACGGCTTTTTCCGCGTGATTCTTTTTATCCCTTCCATCATCTCTGCCATTGTTTTGGCAACGATTTACCAGTTCTTTGTGGAAAGAGCTGTTCCCGGGGTTTTCTCCCAATTTTTCGGTATTAAGATGGAAGGCCTGATGGTCAATTCCGATACCTGCTACGCCTTCTTAGTGTTTTATAATGTGCTCATCGGCTTTGGTACCTCGGTCTTGATGTATTCCAACTCCATGAGCGGCATCTCCGACGAGCTGGCCGGTGCGGCACAGATTGACGGAGCATCTGTATTCCAGGAGTTTTGGCATGTGACCCTGCCGATGGTGTTCCCCACTTTAATGACCTTTATGGTTGCAGGCGTGGCAACCATCTTTACAAACCATTTCAATCTGTTTTCCTTCTTCGGTGAAAACGCGCCGGATGGCGTGCAAACCTATGGCTATTACCTGTATGTTAAAACGCAGGGGGCAAAATCCGTTGCGGAATACCCCATACTCTCCGCAATGGGCGTTTTGATGACCGTGGTCGTAGTGCCGGTGACGATGCTTGTAAAGCATCTGCTGGAAAAATACGGCCCCAGTGAGGATTGTGGTGCTGAATATGAGTTTGAAAAACAGGAAAACACTCCGTCAAAGCGATCAGTGGTCGTTCTTTAAGGTGGCCGTACTGATCGGTCTTGTGATTTATGCTGTTTGTTTGTTCCTGCCGCTGCTTTGGGCGTTCATTACAGCTTTTAAAACCCAGCGGGAATTCCGGTTAAACATTATTGGTTTACCGAAGGAATGGACCTGGAATTTCTCCACTATCTACAATGAATTTTACGTTCCGGTATCCACGCAGACAGGAGCAACCGAATATGTAAATGTGATGCAGATGTTTGTATACTCTATGCTGTATAGTGTAGGGTGTTCCTTCTTTGGTACATTGGTGCCCTGCGTGACGGCGTATCTGTGTGCCCGGTATCCATATAAATTCTCCAAGGTGATTTACTCTGTCGTCATTATTGTGATGGCACTGCCCATTGTAGGCAGCCTGCCTGCTGAGATCAGTATGGCTATGTCTTTAGGAATTTACGATAAAATTTGGGGATTGTGGCTGATGAAGGCACACTTCTTAGGTATCTATTTCCTGGTGTTTTACAATATGTTCCGGACAATACCGGTGGCTTATACCGAGGCTGCCCGTATCGATGGTGCAGGCAACTGGACAGTGATGCTGAAGATTATTATGCCGATGGCAAAAAACACCTTCTTCACCGTTATGCTGATAAACTTTATCACCTTCTGGAACGATTATCAGACACCGCTGGTGTACTTGCCCTCCTATCCTACCCTTGCGCTGGGTATGTATCGGATGTCCTATGTTACGATCAATGAGCTTTCTACCGTTCCGATGCGTATGACTGCCGCGATCTTTATGCTGATTCCTACGCTGGTGCTGTTCGCCTGCTTCCACAAGCGTTTGTTGGGCAACCTGACAGTGGGCGGTATTAAGGGATAGTTTTCTTAAGAATAGGAGCAGATCTTAGGTGAAAAGATTTATTTGTATACTGCTGGCAGCAGTTTTGTGTTTGGCTGGCTGCGCCGGACAGCCAGGGCAGACTGTTTCCGTTACCTTCCGGCAGGAGGGCTATGTGGATGTGGTGAAAACCATCCCAAAAGGAGCGGAACTGACGGATATTCCCAGCCCGGTACAGGTCAAAGGCTACCAAACCGTAGTGTGGGATCGGACGGACTTTTCTGCTGTCACCGAGGACACGGTGGTAACGGCCATTATGCAGCCGATGCAGTATAATGTCCGCCTGGAGCTAAGCGGCGGAACGGTTACCGAATCCTCTCTGCCGGTGGAAAATGATACCTTTGTGATCGAATACAAATCTGACTACGAGCTGCCCCAGGTGGAAAAGGAAGGCTGCGTATTCGACGGATGGTATAGTGACGGTTTATATATCAGCAAAAAGGGCATTTGGGAATACACCTATGTGGAAACCCTGACTGCCCGATGGATCTCCGGGGAACGGGAAATCACCGATCTTGTGGACTTTGCGGTGGAGGTAGAGAGCGGACGGGATGTGGTGATCCTGCAGCTGACCGACACACAGATCATTGATGCCGGTCAGGCACGCACCATGGAGCGTTTGGGAAACAAAAATCCCCTGACAGAGCAGGCAAAGTATACAAATTGCTACCGTTATATCGAGGACGCGGTCAAAAAGACAAAACCGGATCTAATCCTTATGACCGGAGATCTTATTTATGGCGAATTCGATGACAGCGGTGAGATATTCAAGGGGCTGATTGCCTATATGGAGAGCCTGGGGATTCCCTGGGCACCGGTCTTCGGCAATCACGACAACGAATCCATGATGGGCGTAACCTGGCAGTGTGAGCAGCTGGAGCAGGCAGAAAACTGCCTGTTTAAACGGAATAACCTGACAGGCAACGGCAATTACAGCATTGGCATCGTGCAGGATGGACAGCTGGTCGAAACGGTGTTTATGATGGACTCCAACGGCTGTTCCCATG